>NZ_JAOUSE010000004.1:0-139528 GCF_025660415.1 Pallidibacillus thermolactis | reverse complement strand
CTCGAGTGCTCATCCCACTTTGGTACATTTTAATAATCGCTTCTTCGAGCCAACCATCGCGGCGTTGATAAGGTTCAAATAGTTGGGTTTGAAAATCCCCATTTCGATCTCGTGGAACATAAAGCTGATCAATTTTTCCATACTTAGTATCCAAAGAACGGGTGTAATACCCATTTCTGGAGTTATGAACCTCTTTCTGTTCTACTTCTAGAAAGTTTTTGATTTCTTCTTTCATGATGAGCTCTAATTTTTCTTTGACAAACTCACGAATCATATTTTCTAGTTGATTTGCGAAGTCAGAGTTAGGTATACTACTAGACATAGGTAGGGTCATCCTTTCTCAATTTGTTTGGTCGCAAATCTGAGAATACCCTACCTATTTTTATTTATCTAGAAATTTGCTTACACAAAATTTTATACATCATCAAATAAACAAAGATTTTATTTTTTAATATATTTTTATCAATTTTACCAACAATAAATAAGCCTTGAATTTATAGCAGTTTAAATCATTATCAATAAATTCATCATTATGTGTAATTATACTCATTCAATTTGGAATACCTTATTCAGTACGGTGTTTCATATAAAACTATATTTAAATGATAAAAACAAAATTCGTAATTTAATAAGTACAAAAAAGGTGATTTTCTTATGCAAGATCGAGGAATTAAGTGGAAAGGCTTTTTTCATGCTAGAAATGCTAAAAATATATGAAGGTGAAAAAGCTAGTTTTAAACAAATATGAATAATTGACAATGAGGATGTGTGAATCGTTTACACTCTATTTTTATATTACAATTCGTACTTAACTGACAACTTTTATTCAGTTTGTTAAAATTATTATATATTTTCAAAAAAGGAGTGTTTTTTTTGATATCATTTCCAAAACCTGATGTTGAACAATTTTTTCAAACTTTAGTTGTCGAGAATTTCACCGTTTCCCCCGATGAAAAACAAATTGTATTTAGCACAAATTTGAATGGTCACTTTAACCTTTGGGCAATGGATTTACCAAATCAGTTTCCCTATCCACTAACCTTTAAAAATCAAAGTGCAGAAGTTGTTCACTATGCAAAAAATGGAGAGTTTATCATTGCAGGATTTGATAATGACGGAGATGAAAATACTCAACTTTATGCACTGGCACCAAAAGGAGGACGACTAATTCCTCTACGTACAAATGAAGGAGTACGACATTTCTTCCTCCATTTAACAGAGGATGGTAAACGACTTTATTATGCAAGCACAAAGGAGAATCCTACATATTTAAACTCATATGTTTATAACATTGAAACTGGTGAGGAAAAACTAATAATAGAAGGAGCAACCGCTCCAACCTTTATATATGCTGTTAACCCGAATGAAAAGAACTTGGTTTTTGTCAAACAATTTGGTAACACGAACTCTTTAGCCTATTTGTTGGCAGACCAAAAGGAATATTTATTAACACCAGCAACGGATAAACAACATACGGTAACGGACGTTGTATACACATCCGAAAATGAAGTGCACTTTATTACCAATTATGATGCTGACCGTTCTTATCTAGCAAAGTTTGAAATTGATACAAAGAAATTTTCAAAAGTACTCCAATTAGAACAAGAAAACTTTCAATTTATTAGTTTCTCAGAAAAAGATCAAGTACTGTATCTTGTTGGAGCTTATGGTGTAGAAGACCGTCTATATTCCTTAGACCTTTCTTCAGGAGAACATAAACGTATTTCGCTTCCAGTTAGTGTAGTCGAAAAAATTGTTGTTGCAGATAGTGGGAACTTATATATTCAAGGTCGGTCAGCCATTCGTCCGAATAACTTGTTCAAATCAACGGACAAAGGACTATCATGGGAAGAACTGACTCATTTCCGCGTCCCAGGTGTGTCTGATGAAGAACTTGTCGAACCGGAAGTATTAACCTACCCTTCCTTTGATGGCTTAGAATTGGAAGCTTTATTTTTCCGCGCCAAAGAAGAAAACAATAACGGACATGTCATTTTATGGCCACATGGTGGTCCGCAATCAATAGAACGAAAATGGTTCAGGGCTATGTTTCAATTTTTAATTAATCGTGGTTATTCCATTTTCGCACCAAACTTTCGGGGTTCCTCTAACTATGGATTAAAATTTATGAAAATGGTGGAAGGGGATTGGGGACACGGTCCACGACTTGATAATATATATGGGCTCGATTGGCTTATTGAAAATGGTTATGCCGAACGTGACAAAATTTTATTAATGGGCGGTAGTTATGGAGGATATATGGCCTTGTTATTACATGGTCGCCATGCTGATTATTTTAAAGCCGTTGTTGATATTTTTGGAGTAAGCAATCTATTCTCCTTTATACAATCCGTACCAGAATTTTGGAAACCATTTATGAATCAATGGGTCGGTGATCCAGAAAAAGATAAGGAAAAATTAACTGAGTTTTCACCAATCACTTGGTTAGATGGAATGACAAAACCGATGCTCGTCATCCAAGGTGCCAATGACCCACGTGTCGTAAAAGCGGAATCAGATCAAATTGTTGAAGCATTAAGGGAAAAAGGACGTGACGTTGAATATATTGTATTACCTGATGAAGGACACGGCTTCTCTAAAAAGGAGAATGAGATATTAGTATACCGAAAGATACTAGAATTCTTCGATCGCTTTATTTAAGTTTTGTATTTAGGGGCGTTCAAAAACACCAAAATCATAGATTTGAAAGAAAATGGCGGCGTCTCCAGTGGGAGCAAACGTGCTTGCACTTAAGGTGACTGGGGCCGTGCCACTGGATGTACGTCCGCCATCGTACCTATCAATGATCCCAGAAAATCAAACTTTCTGGACAGACTTTTTTTAGCCACTTCAAAGAGGAGAAAAAACTCTACATTGATTGGAATTCTTACATTACCCATCTGGTGCATTGTATTTTGTATGAATCTTCTATCTATAATAGAAAAAATTAAACATGAAGATGTTGAAGGATATCTAAAAAATAAAATTTAGTTTGCAGTATCATTTGTCATTATTATCCTGATTATTGCTGTATTATGATAATAAGTACCTGCCTTTATGGCAATTGTTTCCCATTAAAATAATTTATCGTTCTTTTGATAAGGTTGCATTTCCATTCATCAAAAGATTTTCATATATTATTCTCTTCATATCTCTAGTAGAATATGTTTTTTCTACTAGAGTATGTTTCTTTGTGTAAAATGACTATCATTCACATTTTTAGGCTGAAAAGGCGCACGATATCCATCCCAAAGGACGACGCCATAACTTTTCCATTCATCTACTATCATTGTACGAAAATAGCAAAATGGCCTGTAAAACTCTATACAGCGAGTCAACTTAATTGTTTGCCCTCGTAATGACTTCTTTTTCATTTGTATATATTGTAATAGCAATGACCTATATGTAGCAGGTTTTTCTTGCATTCTTGAATCAAAATCGTAAAGAATATCCCTCAAAAATGTACCGATTATTTATAGCGATTGTGAATGTTATTTAATTTGTATGTAGCCTTTTGAAATTCATAAACTTCCATTGATAAAGCAAGATAGCGTTTGTTATATAAAACTTGAAAGTGTTCTTGAATTTGATTAAAAACGGCATCACTAATCTTTTTAATATCCTCTTCAGAACGACCTTTACCAAGTTTTAATGTTGCATGGACAAAGGCATCATTATGACTTCCATCGGCAACAACATAATGATTTAATTCGATGGCTCTAGATCGTAATCCTCCGATAGGAATGATTTCTGGAAAGGATAGTAGTACATCATTAACTTTTTTTAATAGTTCTTGAATTTTTCCTTCCTCTTTAATGTTATCCGTATATTCAAGGATAAAATGTGGCATCAATCACTCACCTTCTCATCTAATTTATTGCTGTAAAACAGGTTCTGCGACTATAGTATTTACTAACCGACCAAGTCCTTCAATTTCCGTTACCACTTCATCCCCTACTTTCGTATCGACAGAACCTTTTGGAGTTCCTGTTAAAATCACATCTCTAGGATTTAATGTCATGAACCCGCTCAAATATTCGATCAGTTCAGGAATACTTATAATCATGTCACTTGTATTTCCTTCTTGAGTCTTTTCACCATTAACAAAAGTTTGCAGTTTTAAGTTCATTGGATCTTGTATGTCCTCTGCGTCCACAAGCCAAGGACCAATGGCAGTAGATGAATCACGATTTTTCACTCGTAAATTTGGACGATAATAGTTTTCTAAATAATCGCGGAAAGCATAATCATTTGCAATCGTGTATCCTCTTATATAATCATAAGCATCTTTCGCCTTTACATTCCGAGCCATTTTACCGATCACTACCGCTAATTCACATTCATAGTGCATAAATGTAACATCCGAGGGACGTACCGTTTTACCACGATGTCCGACGATTGTATTTGGCCCTTTTAAAAATACTAATGGTTCTGATGGTGTATGAAATGATAACTCTCTCGCATGTTCAGCATAATTTAAACCTAAAGCAAAAATCGTTTGTGGAACAAAAGGAGGAAGCCACACTACCTCATCTTCCATTACGATTTTCCCATTTGTAAGCTGAATGCCCTCACCTAACTGAATGGCATCATAGATAACCCCTTCGTATGCAACTCTTGCATGTTTCATATTTTTCACCTACCAACGTTTCCTCACATTTCAAAACGTTTTCTAATTTTCCAATCCCTTCAATTTCGACTGTTACATGATCATCTACCTTAGCTAGTGGAGCATTTTCCGGAATCCCAACCAACAATACATCACCTTTATTTAACGTCATAAATTCAGTTACATCAGCAATCAGTTTACTAATCGGACGAACTAAATTAGCTGTACTATTTACTTGTTTTAGTTCACCATTCACATACACACGAATAACCAAATGATCTGGATTTTTAATCTCCTCCTTTTTCACAATCCAAGGACCAATAGGACAAAAACTGTCTCTAGCTATTTCTTTAACGGCTGGACGATAAATACTTTCATGGGGAATTTGTACATCATTGACAATTACATATCCGAAAACATAATCGAATGCGGACTGTTCAGTAACTTTTGTTGCTGCTTTTTCAAAAACAATTCCTAATGCTGCACCCATTTTTAAACTTTCAACTTCTTTTGGTACGTAAATGGATGAACCGTTTGCTACATGTGTATTGATAGGTTTTATATATAAAACTGGGGCTTTTGGAGGTTGTTTGTACGGACTTTCATTCATTTTTGATTCGAATTGTTGATAGGCTCCATTATAATTTAATAATGTGCCATATATTGTTCCATTAATTGGTATATCGAAGTTGAGCTTGTCGATTGTTTGAGAAGTTCGATTCATCATAATGAATTGCTTTTCTTCATCATATAACCCTTCCTTCATTTGTGCTTCACCCTGGAGTTTAAAACAAATTTCTTTCATACGGCTCACTTCCTTCCATTAAACAATTCATTTCAACTTAATATAAGAGCCTCCTGTAAAAAATGATAAAGAAAGCGGGACAAAGGAATTAGCCCGCTGCCCCATTTATTTTACAGTTTCAGGGATTTTTCCGTATTCAATCAAAGTTTGACGGATTTCTTCTTGTAATTCAGCAGATGGAAGTCCCATTGGTGGACGTAAAACAGGTTCAATTTTTCCCATTAAGCCTAATGCATATTTTGCTGGTGCCGGATTAGTATCTTTAAACAACACATCATTTAGTTTCATCAATTCAAAATGAAGATTGCGTGCCCTTTCAAGATCACCCTCTTCCCAAGCATCATGCAATTCTGCTACTTTTGCAGGTTCCACATTTGAAGTTGCGCTAATTGAACCTGCTCCGCCAATGGCAAGCATTGGGTAACATAATAGTTCGATACCGGAATATAAATTAAAATCTCTACCACAATATAGTAAAACTCGGTTAACATGTTCAAAGTCTTTATTTGATTCTTTAACACCAATAATATTCGGACAATCTTCTGTTAATCTAGCAAGCGTTTTGACTTCTAAGTTCACACCTGTTCGACCAGGAATGTTGTAAACAATAATGGGAATATCAACTGAATTCGCAACGGTTTTAAAATGATTATATAAAGCTTGTTGGTTTGGTTTATTATAGTAAGGAACGATCACCATTGCTGCATCAGCACCGATTTCCTGTGCTACTTTCGTAAGACGGAGTGTCTCTTGGTGATTTGTCGAACCTGTTGCCGGCACAAAAGGGACACGACCATTAATTGTTTTATATGCATGTTCCATAACTTGGATACGCTCTTCTGTCGTTAATGAACTTGGTTCACCTGAAGTACCTGTTACTGAAATACCGTGCGATCCATTTTCAATTTGGTACTCAATTAATCTAGAATGAGCTTCAAAATCAATTTCATAGTTTGATTTAAAAGGTGTTACAACTGGAGCAATCGATCCTTTTAATCTTTGTTTCATTTCATTATAATTTTTCAATATTTTACAACCTCCATTTGTTTATGTTTTTGTTTTAAACTATTATGCTTTCTTACCAAATTGTGGTATACGATGATCTCCGATGGAAACATGGATGACTTGTCTTTCGGTATAGAATTCAAAGGCGTAATATCCACCTTCACGCCCAATTCCACTATATTTTGCTCCTCCAAATGGAGTGCGAAGGTCACGCACATTTTGTGAGTTAATCCAAGCCATACCTGATTCTATCGCTTGTGAAACACGATGACCTCGTTTAATATCATTTGTCCATACGTAAGCAGCTAACCCATATTTAACATCATTGGCAAGTTCAAGCACTTCATCTTCCTCTTTAAAGGTCATCACTGCCATAACTGGTCCGAAAATTTCTTCTTGAACAACTTTCATTGCGTTATTTGCATTTAACAATAAGGTTGGTGCGACATAATTGCCGCTTGTTAATTCAGCAGGTATTTCACCTGAATAAATCTCACAACCTTCGTCTTTTGCTATTTCAATATAGCGTTTCACATTATGATAATGCGTCTTATGGATTAATGGTCCTAATTCTGTATTCGGATCCATCGGATCACCTACAATGACTCGATCCACCCTTTCTTTTAATCTAGCAATAAATTCATCTGCAATACGTTCATGTAAGTATAACCGTGAATTAGCTGTACACCGCTCCCCGTTAAAGGAGAAAATCCCCCATACTGCTGCATCTAAGGCACGGTCTAAATCAGCATCTTCAAATACAATGAATGGTGACTTTCCACCAAGTTCCATTGAAAAACGTTTCAAAGTATCAGCACCATTTTTCATGATTTCGGAACCTGTTTTTGTTTCTCCAGTAAATGAAATCAATTGTACGTCCGGATGTGCTACTAGAGAAGCCCCTGCAGTCTCACCAAAACCGTGTACAACGTTAAATGTACCTTTTGGCAGACCTGCTTGATCAATGATTTCCGCTAAAAGATTAGCTGATAGTGGTGACCATTCAGCAGGTTTTAAAACTACCGTATTACCTGTTGCTAAAGCTGGGGCAATTTTCCACGTTTCTAACATAAATGGCGCATTCCAAGGAGTAATTAATCCGGCAACCCCAACCGGTTTATGGATGGTATAATTTATAAATTCATCATCAACTTGATATGCTTCACCGGATAAATGACTTTTTACCATGTCAGCATAGAAACGGAAATTTTGTGCAGAACGTGCTACTTGTTTTCTTGTTTGGCTTATCGGTAGCCCTGTATCAAAGCTTTCAAATAAAGCTATATCTTCAATGCGTTCCTCTATTAATTGACCAATTTTGTAAATATATTCTAATCGTTCATTTTGTTTCATTCTTCCCCAAATGTTAAATGCTTCTTTCGCAGCCATTACAGCCTTATGAATATCCACATGATCTCCCGAGGCAACTTCATTAATGAATTCATTTTTAAAAGGATTTATGTTTTCGAACGTCTCATGGCTTTCCGCATCTACAAACTCTCCGTTAATATATAACTTTACATCCTTCACCCTTTTTTTTATTTCTTCATATTGACTTACCGTTTGTTGAGCCATATTACCATCCCCTTTTTAATTGTAAAATTCTAAATTGTTAATCAAATTCTTATGTGTAAATTATATATAAAATTATATATAATTTCAATTAAAAGCATTTCTTTTCTTTATAATTCTAAAACCTATTTTTATTGGATTTTCAGAATTAACCTTCCTGAATTATTCATTAAAATATTACGGAAAAACTGATTTTTAATGATCAAAACAATGATTATGTTACGCAAAAAGACAGACGTCATTTCGTCGGTCGTTGAATGTTGTATTAAATGGTGAAAAACCTCAATGATTACATTCAAATGTTGATGACTGTGTTAATCAGATATTCGTTTGCTGCCATATAATTAGACACTTTTCGTTCTTATAAAGGGGGACCGTTATTACGGAAACTTTGTTGCCCAAAAACTAGAAAGTTGAAAAAATATTTTAGAAGGATTTAATGAAATTATAAATAATATGTATTAAGTTGAACTTTAATATGAAGTGGAGGAATCATTATATTTCTATGAGTTTTATAGATATTTCTACCGAATTTAGAGGATAAAAAATAAAAAACACATTATCATCATTATTTGAAATAAGAATGGAATGTTTCATTAGAAAAAGTCAAAAAAAAAATGCTTCTCTAGCCAATCATAGAAGTTCTTCTTTATCGATTCCATTATCTTATATACGGTCTCTTTGGACCCAACATACTAAACTGGTTCACATAAGGGCGTGAAGTTGGTTTGTTATAAATACTAAATCTATTGTCCTAGGCAGTCCGACCTTCCTTCACTTCTACTAAAAAAAATGTAGCACAAACCTTGGCCAAGGTCTGTACTACTAATATTAGTATGTTTAAT
This sequence comes from Pallidibacillus thermolactis, assembly GCF_025660415.1. Taxonomy (NCBI): domain Bacteria; kingdom Bacillati; phylum Bacillota; class Bacilli; order Caryophanales; family Bacillaceae; genus Pallidibacillus; species Pallidibacillus thermolactis. Next base: position 130,692 of record NZ_JAOUSE010000004.1, on the reverse strand, counting down.
AAGCGATTCATTATATAAATGTGGTACCTGTGATTTTTGTTTTATTTTTTTTAAAGGCATTCAATGTATTTAATTTATGTGACCTTACCGCTAATTCAACCTCTTCAAAGCTTGCTTTGGTCTTTAATAAATGAATGATTTTTTCATGTTCTGCCACTGATTCTTTTGCTCTTTTCGGATTTATTGTTGAACCAGTGACACGAATTGAGTCTAGACGCTCCCAAGTTTTTTTTATCGTATCTATTAAATATTTATTCGGACACGTACTGTAAGTTAAATAATGAAATTCGCGATTTAACTTACCAAATTCTCCAAAATTAAATTCTTCTAAAGCCTCCTTCATTGCTTCATTCAGCGTGATTAAGTCAGTAATTTTTTCTTCGGGAAATGACTTTTGACTAAGTGCAGTAGCATAACCTTCCATCAACGCTAATACAGATAAAGTTTCTTCATACTCGTTTTCATTTATAGGACTTACTACTGGTCCTATATTTTGTTTATATTCAATCAGTCCTTCCGCTTCTAATTGACGAACGGCTTCTCGAATCGGAATTGCACTAGTCGATAATTCTTTTACCAATTGATTAATAACTATCCTTTGCCCCGGCGCATAATGACCTTCGACAATTTTCATTTTCATATACTCGTAAGCCTTTTGTTTTTTACTTTGTTTCATAGTATGGTAATTATATATAATTTTATATATAATGTCAATTATTCCTTATTTTCTCAAAACTGTTTTGTTTGTTTTTGTTAAATTTAGTATGACCTATCTTCGATCACTCTTCCCAGGTATAAATGAAGAAATTTTGTGAATTGCTTTTTTAAATAGGCTACCTCATAAAACTAGGTAGAAATGTAACAATTTGTGGGAAGATTATAAGAATTAGAATACAAATGACCATAGCATAAATCATCGGTATGACACCTTTAAATATTGTTCCTAATGGTATTTCCTTTGCTACACTTTTAATTACGTAGACGCTAATACCAAGTGGTGGTGTTAAAGCACCGATATTTGTCGCTAATACCATAATGACTCCAAACCAAATTCCATTAAAACCTAATTCCATAATAATGGGATATAATATGGGTAACGTTAAAACAAGAATGGATAGCCCGTCAATGAAGCAACCAAGTATGATCAACGCAATCAGAATAAGGACTAAAATAAAGTACGGGTTTAACTGGAGATTACTAACGATTCGTGTAAGTACAACAGGAATTCCACTTATTGTTAAAAATTGGCCAAATAATGTTGCGCCAATAACGATTAAAAAAATATTAACTGTGATACGTACCGTTTCATCAAACGAGTTTTTCAACTTCTCCCAGTTTAGTCTTTTTGTAATACCGGCAATTAGGAGAGATCCGACCGCACCAACTCCTGCAGCTTCAGTGGGTGTAAATACACCTAAATAGATTCCGCCGATACTAATTAAAAACAGAATAAGAAATGGAACAATATTTTTTAAAGAAATAAATCGTTCACTTAGCATCGCTTTCCCAGTTCTAGCTGGTGCATATTCTGGTCGCCTGCGAACAATAATAAATACTGTTAACATAAAGATAAGTATTTGTAACACACCGGGTAGAATACCAGAAATTAAAAGTTTTCCAATCGGCTCTCTTGTTAAAATCCCGTAAAGTATTAATATTACACTCGGTGGAATAAGGACCCCCAGTGTTCCGCCAGCTGCCACACAAGCTGTAGACAGACCAAGATTGTAATTATATTTTTTCATTTCTGGAAGTGTAATTTTAGCTACAGTGGCTGTGGTTGCATTTAAGGAACCTGAAATGGCGGAGAAAATACTAGCTGTCCCAATTGTTGCCATTGCTAATCCTCCACGCACATGACCAATCCAATTATCCAATGCGTTATATAAATCTCGACCGATTCCAGAATTAGACAAGATCATTCCCATTAATATGAACAGTGGGATAACACTTAACGAATAACTACTTGCTGTATCAAAAGGTGTTCTGCCTAATTGTGCTAATGCGATATCAAAACCTCTTATTAATCCAGTACCGATCATAGAAACAATAATGAGTGAGATACTTACAGGTATTTTTAATAGAAATAATATAATCAATACGAAAATTCCTAGTACACCGAGAAATTCAGGACTCATTTTGTTTCACCACACTATTAATAGATTTTAATGCATACACAAAAGCGATTAATGCAAATAACAAAGCTCCTAATGCACAAATAAACGCAAATATTGAAATCGGTATTTCTAAATCACCAGTAATTGTGTTCGTTTGATAAAGACGATTAGCATACATAAAAATGCTTGTACTCATAAGGAACATGATAATAAAAATAACGACATTTATAATAGAGTCAAAGATTGTTTGAACCTTCTGAGGTAGCTTTTCAATAACAAAATCAACGACAACATGGTCTTTATGAGTATGAGTAACTGCCAAACTTAAAAAAATGAGAATAGATAAACCATTTCCAACCAATTCAACTGCGCCTGTTATTGGTGTACGGAAAAGCCATCGGCCAAGCACATCTAAAGTAATTAGTAGCGCCATAAAACCTAATACAATCATAGAAAAATAGTGAAGAAAATGACTAGTTTTATTAATTATCTTTTCCAAAGTGATCACCTTTTTTACTCCCTCATTTCTTCTTTGAGTTCAAATGCTCGGTCTAAAATTTTTTGTCCCGGATATCCCTTTTCTTCCATGTCGTCTATCCACCGATTATAAAGTGGTTCTAATGCTTCTTGCCATTCAACTAATAATTCACCTTCTATTTCAATAAATTCAGCACCATGTTCTTCTGCTAATTGACGGCCTTTTTCTCCGCTTATATCCCAAGCTTTACCAGATTTTACCGCATATTCCATCCCCCTTAATTTATCGAGAAACTCTCTCTCAGAATCTGGTAAACTATCGTACGTTTTTTTATTCATCACAGAATAAAATGGAGTCGAAGAAAAATGGCCCACTGTAATATAATTTGAGACTTCATACAAATTATAGGCGTACAACGCTTCTAGAGGTATCATAGCCACATCAATGACACCCCGTTCTAAAGATTCATAAACATCGCCCATCGGCATTGAGATTGGGACAGCTCCCAATTGTTCCAAAATATCATTTGCTAAAGGTGACGGTGAACGAACTCTTAACCCTTCTAGATCTTCGGGATATTCAATTCGTTTTTCTTTACTTACTATTTGTGCGGGATCGGCTGTAAAAAGCCATAGCGGGATTGTATCACGATGTTCCTCCTGAAGTTCAGGAAATTCCTCGTACAATTTCGAAATGATTTTTGAACCATGTTCCGCTGATTCTGTTAAAAATGGTAATTCAAGAACTGTTACTAAAGGAAACCTTCCATTTGTATATCCATGAACACTAAGGGCAATATCCGCTTCACCCGTCACAGCCATATCATATTGTGATCCTGACGCCCCTAACGCATTAGAAGGATAAATATCATATGTAATTCGTCCTTCGGAATGTTCATTTAATTTGTCACCAAATTCCTTGAAAATTTGTTGCTGAACAGGGTGGTTCCCAGGTAAAAAGTGAGAAATAACTAAATTTTTACTTTCTCCCTTTGTAGAGGAAGTCACGGCATGGCACGATGTAAGGATTACAGTTAAAAATATAATAACGAACACAATCAATCCTTTTCTCCAAAATCTCCTCAATTTCTACACCTCTTTTATATATATAAAACTTAAATTTAAAGCGCTTACAATAATTTTTAATATTCAGAAAATAACCGTTTTAAAAATTCCCTATTCTTACAATCATTGTCCAGCAATGCAAGATACATATTGTAGCAACTTTTTCGAATATCACTCGAACCAATTATCAAGTTCTACAATTGCTTTATGTGTCTAATAGCTTTTCAACATAGACAGAGATCGTCTCTGATAACCTTAACCAAACATATCCGAATATTCTACTCATAAAATTCAGTGTCTTTGTAGTTTTATAATATCCCCCCCTTCACCCCCTCTGTAACAATAGGTATCCGATTAAAACAAAAAATAATATATAAAATAATATATCATTTCATATACTCCATAAAAGATATTATTATTTTTAGAATTGTTTGTCAATATTTCTTCAAAAATATTTGATATTTGACTAGTTACAAAATATAGCCTATTGAAACATTTACTTTTCCAACAAAAAGACTTGTTCCTTAAATTGATTACGATGGAGCAAACCACTTCTCGACCTTTTTATTTCATAAGATGTTCTACACATATCCTTCGTCCATCTAATTCTGGTTTAAACTTCAATGGTAGCAAGGTCCGAATGATTAGCTTTTTTAAACTTCCAAACAAATATTTTCGTAATATCAAGCAATGGTTAATCACCTAAAAACCCCTGGTTTTTATGCCAGAGGTTTATTAATCATCAAATTAGATAATAAATTGAGGTTTTTTTCTTTCTAATTTCGGTTCTTTAACATCAACGATTTCACCTGTTTCAATATCTAAAACGGCCGAAGTTTCCTCAAACCAGCTGTCTGGTGCAGCATGACCCCAGAATGTTTGACGCATTGGATCATCTAAATTCCATTTAATCGGTTCAAAGTCAGGATCAGACGTTAAGTAATCACCAAAATAAAGTTCAATTCGATGCCCATCAGGATCTCTTAAATATAGGAAAAACGCATTTGATAACCCATGGCGACCAGGTCCACGTTCAATGTGACTTGCATAACCTGAAGCTGCAAGAATGTCACATGTATCAATGAGAGCTAAAGGATCAGGTAACCAGAAACCTATATGATGCAATCTTGGCCCATAGTTATTCATAAACGCAATGTCATGAACATTTGGTTTTCTATGCAACCAACAAGCCCAGTTTCTTTCTAATTCATCTACTGTATATTCGGAACAAGCAAAACCTAGAGTTTTTGTGTAAAAGTCATAGGCTTTTTGAACATCCGATACAGCACAATTGAAATGATCTATTCGTTGTACTTTTGAACCACGATATAGATTGTAGCGTTGTAGTAAACGTTCGACGACATCCATTTCTGCATAAAACTCAATTGGCAAGCCAGAAATATCTTGTACCCGAAGAGCCCGACCAACCGCTTTTTGGGCCCCCTTATCAAGCCATTTTACTTTAGCACCTTGTTTACGAAATAAAGCTTCTAATTCATCTAAATCTTGTTCAGATCTAACTTTAAAACCAATGGCTTCTACAGCTGCTTTATCACTTTGTTTTAATACAAGACTATGATGATTATGCTCTTCATAACCCCTATAATATAAAGCGTTTTCATCTTCTTCAGTCAATACAAATCCTAATGTGTCATAAAAAGCTTTAGATTTTTCTAAATCGGTTACATGTAAAACAATACGAGCAGTACGAAGAATATCAAAGTTCCCCATAATTGAATCCCCCCATTCTTTAATTACCTTAATTTTTTTCGAAAAATATGGTAGAAAAGAAATTGAATATATATTTCTAATCTTTTCTGTTAAAGTCAAAGGCCATATCTTCCAATTCAACAATGTAGAACAAATGGTGAAATAAATTAGTTATTCACAAACTCTATCTGCAGATTTTGACCGTACTTTCCACCAAAAAATGTCAACGGATTGCCATCCCGTACAACAATGTCTAATACTTCTCCGACAAACAATGTATGATCCCCTACAACATGGGCTTCATATACATTACAAACAACAGATGCTAGTGCGTTTGGAATCACTGGTAAATCTAAAAGGTAATCAAACTCAAATCTACCTTCTAGTTTTTTTTGACCAGCAAAGTGCATAGACACATCAACTTGCTCATCTGAAAGAAAGCTGACAGCATATTTACCGGAAGTCTTGATTTTATCAATCATTTTCGCTTGATTATCAATGGATATGGTAACAAGTTTTGGATTTAATGAAACTGACATAAATGCATTGGCAGTCATACCGTGAATGTCTTCATTGACTTTTGTTGTGATTACCGTAACCCCCGTTGTAAACTTCCCCATCGCATTTCTAAAAGTCTTGTTATCCAAGTAATTTCCCCCTTTGTTTAACCGTCATTGACTGTTTACAAAACAAAAGTTGAACATCTTTTAGGACTTAACAAAATTTGGTTTTTTTACATTTAAACTATTCAGAAATTCGCGAACTCTGGCTTTATATGGTTCACGGTCTATTTTTTCAAAATAGGCCATTCCCATTCTTACTGGATCACCAAAGAAGTAGTATTCATAATGAGTCTCACGAGTACCAAATGCGCTCATCGTTAAATCCCATACTAATCGGAATAATTGAACCCGTTCATAACCATGTACATTTTTACCTTGCATAGCCCGATCTAATACTTCTCCAAGTTCTTCATTACTAAAATCTGCATATGTTGGTATACCTGTTAAACCAGAAGCACCTAAAATTCGTAAAATTTCCGCCATTCGAGGATATACGCGCGGGAACCAGTTTCTTGCCGCATCTAATGCTTCAAAGTCCGGTGTCATTACTCCCCATTTGTCTAATTTTGCGTTATGTTCTGCACGATATAAATGCGACTTCATCGTTTCTAAAACGAGTTTAATTTCGGTCCCTTTATCTTGTACATGTTGGAATCCATCAATACCTATAGACTCCATTAAAAGCAATGCCGTTCCAAGAAGAAATTCTGTTTTTGCGATATCTTTTATGACAACTTGATGTGTCATATGGGCTACAGCATTTGTATCTTTATAATAACGGTTACAAATGTCAGAGTTTCCAAGAATAAAAATGCGATCCCATGGTACTAATACATGATCAAAAACAACAATAGCATCGCCTTCTTCATACGTATTTGTTAACGGGTAATCAAATTTATTTTCATTGTAAACAAAACCTTCTCTGCTGATAAATTTAAGTCCTGGTGTATTATTTGGTAGTGCAAATGCTAGTGAATATGGGTCGTCTTTCTCACTTGATTTCTTGACTGTTGATGGAAATACCAGAATTTCATCCGTAATTGCTCCTTGGGTAGCTAATAACCGAATACCATCGACAATTACCCCTTCACTTGTTTTCTTCACAATGTGTAAGGCAACATTCGCATCTTTTTGTTCGGAAACCGCTTTAGCACGATTTACTTGAGGATGAATTAATGTATGGGTTAGGCTTAAATCATTTTCTCTCGCAAATTCAGCATATTTTCTAGCATTTTCTGCATACAATTCATCTCCACCCTCAGCGAAGAACTCACTGGCCGGGCCCATAACCATAACGTCAGCGTTTAAATAATCAGGTGAACGTCCCATCATTCCGTTCGTAATATTTTGCCATTCTTCAATTGCTTCACGGCGTTGGATTAATTCATCGATCGTTGTTGGAACCATAAATGTTTTACCAACCTTCTCTCCCGTTGTTGGCGATGTATATAGCATCTTATCTGGTTTTTCATATTGAACATCGTATAACTTTGCCATCGTTTTGATTACTTCTTTAAAAGCTCGATGTTCCGTTACATCTTCTACAAATTCTCCGTTCATATATACATTGTTTTTTGCATTTTTTAATCTTTCAATATACTGTTGTCCATTTTTGGCAGGCATTTTTATTCCTCCTTGTATTTCATGAAATTAAACGCATAGATGATTGCGTTTTCAACAACTCAATTTGATATTAACACCATTTTCTGTATATTTAAAATATTTATTTTATTTATGAACTATATGAAATAGATATACTTTGCTTTTACAAATTTCAAAAAGTATATATACTATTACTGGGAATGTTTTTAGAATTTTCTAATTATTAAAGGGGGGATATTATGGATTTTCGACAGTTACGTTATTTCTTTGTTATAGCACAAGAAGGGCAAATTTCCCGTGCTGCAAAAAAATTACATATGGCTCAACCGCCTCTAAGTCAAAGCTTAAAATCTCTAGAAACAGAATTGGGTGTACGATTATTCGAAAGAAATGGACGGACAATGGAACTAACGAATGCGGGCAAAGTCCTTTATAATAGAGCGAAGGATCTATTTTATTATTTAGATGAAACGATTAACGAGGTTCGAGATACAAATGAAGGACTGAAAGGTACTTTAGCCATCGGATGTGTAAAAACATTCTTTGGACATTTACCAGTAAAACTAAAAGATTTTAATAAAAATTATCCAAATATCAATTTTAATATTCACGTTGGAGATACGTTTGTGCTGTCTGAGTTATTACAAAACAGAACAATAGAAATTGCATTCGTCCGATTGCCACTTTCGTCCGAAATCTTTTCCTATTATCATCTGCCGGAGGAAAATTATGTTGTTGCTGTTCCTGAAAAAATGGAAAACAATTTTGTTAACGGTGCTATTACAATGGAACAACTGGCAAGATTACCATTATTACTACTTCATCGTACAAGTGGAATTGGTCAATATGAAATTATTAATCATGAATTTGAAAAGCGGGGGTTAAAACCAAATATACTATGTGAGTGTCCAGATGTTGATATTCTTATAGAATTGGTTTCCCATGGTGTCGGAGTTACGGTTGTACCAAGATCAACAATCTACCGAAAAAATATCAACGGGATAAAAATCCTTCACATCCAAGATGCCAAAATAATATCACACTCGGCATTAATTTGGCTGAAAAATCGATACTTATCAAAAAGTGCAACTCGATTTATCGATCTATTTCGGAACCTTGATCATCATTAAAAAGATCAATGAAAGGTTTTGATAAATTAGAAATATACGAACTTATTACTTAGATCCCCCTTTTTATTTTTTGTTCAGCAACCATATTGATAAACCTACTGTACATGCAAATTAAACATTCTCCTTGAAAATTTTCTTGTACATTCTATAATTTTGTTAGGCAGTTTCTACCTTCTCTATATTTACTGAAGACTGTCTATAAATATCACGGAAAAAAATCTAGCAGCGCCAATTTTGTATACTATGAAGCTAATGAATGTTGAAAAACCCGATCAAGGGTGCACTCTAGCATCATTATTCAAACAATAAGCAACAAGGCTCCATAGAAAGTATGTTAAATGATCTTTTTCCAAATGGAGCTTATCTGACATGGTGAATTGAACTCGTTCCTCCTGAAAGAATAACCCGAATGGAAAAGTTGGACCCTCGATACCTTGCCAATGATCCCGGAAAATCCCAATAGATAAAGTGAGTCAGTTTTCAGTGAACGATTCTAAGTAACGAAAATTATTCATACTGAAGATGCCGTGCGCGAAGGTGAACTCATCATTCGAACATTCTCCACTTAACAGGAGCCCACCAACCGATGACGACTCTGGATTTCCTCCCTTCATCTAAGGCAATTAAAGAAGGTTTACAAAAACTCCTAGATGAATCTGATAAAGATATTTATTTTACAAAGCTTATATCCATGCGTATGTTGACTTGATTATGGGTAACACTTTACGGCTATACAATATTCTGTTAAAACAACGAGAATTTTCTAATGTTTTTTCATTCGTTCGTATTCGTTAAATTTTCGGGCGTTTTTCAACTTCCCTGGAAATATATAACTTGTACGAATTTCATCCAATTTAAATTAGGTGTATTTAATTTCTGTTGTAAAAAAATTGAAAATCCCTACCTAAAAGAAGGTAAATGGAGGTAAAAATGGTAAGTGTTATTATTACAGAAAAACCTTCCGTTGCAAAAAACATCGCGGATGCGTTAAATATAAAGAATAGAAAAGATGGTTACTTTGAAGGAAATGACTATATTGTTACTTGGGCATTTGGACATTTATTACAACTTTATGATGCGAAGGATTACGATGAAAATATGGCAAAGTGGAGAATGGAAAATTTCCCTTTTATCCCTTCCCATTTTCGCTATAAAATAAAAAGCGACCCTCGTCATAAAGAAAAAGAAGATCTTGGTGCTAAAAAGCAGCTGAAAATTATATATCAGTTAATGAAACGAAATGATGTGGACTCGGTAATACAAGCTTGTGATTATGATCGTGAAGGACAAGTCATTGGGGATACAATTATTTATCATCTCAACACCAAAAAACAAGTTTATCGCTTATTATTAAACGAATGGACACCAGATGAAGTATTAAAAGGACTGCAAAACTTAAAGCCAAATACGCAAATGAGACCCCTTTTAGACGCTGGTATTAGCCGTCAATGGGCTGATTGGGTCATTGGCATTAACTTAACATCTGTAGCCACATTGAAGTATCAGAAGGGTTCCGGAAAAGCATTGAATATTGGCAGAGTGCTCCTACCAACGTTAAAAATTATATATGACCGCGATAAAGAAATTGAAAACTTTGTCCCTGAAAATTACTTTAAATTAACTGCTACATTTATAACAAAAGACGGTCAAGAATACGAAGGGACATATGTAGAAGGTGAAGAGGAGAAATTTAAAAATAAGGAGACTTTGGAAGTAATCCAACAGTCTTTAAATAATCAATCAGCCACAATCTTAGATAAAAAAGTTGAACTAAAAAAAGAATATCCCCCATATTTATTTAACCTTTCGAACTTACAAGGTTTTATAACAAGTAAATATAAAGGCTGGACTTCTGATAAAGTTCTAAGAGTGGCTCAATCTCTATATGAAAAGAAATATATTACATATCCACGTACTGCTAGTGTAGTATTAGAAGAAAGCTTAGTGGAAAAAGCAGCGAAGGTACTTAACAATCTAAAAAAAGGATTGCCTTATGAAAATGAAATTACATTTGCAAAAAAGAAACGTGTTTTTGATAATTCGAAAGTAGAAAGTCATAGTGCAATAACACCGACATATTTAATTCCAAAATCTTTAACTAGGGATGAAGAAATTGTATATAACGCAATAAAAAATCGCTTTATTATGCAGTTTATGCCGATTGCTGAACACGAGGAAACTAAAATAATAACTAAAGTTAATACTAATGATATTAAAGGTTTGTTTATATCAAAAGGAAAAGTACAGTTGGTTGAGGGTTGGAAAAAGGTTGAGAAAATGGAATCCAAAGATACGATCTTACCACTAGTCAATATAAATGAGATTGTTCAGATTAGAGATCATAAGTTGTCTTCCCATGTGACTAAACCACCAAAACACCATACAGAAAAAACATTATTAAGGGTAATGGAAACATGCGGCAAGAATAAAGACAAAGAAAATGAAGACAGTGAGGAAATGATGGCCGCAATTTTAAGTGGTTATAGCATCGGTACGCCAGCTACAAGAGCTGAAACAATAAAAAAATTAAAAGATGTCGGCTATATTGCTACTCAAAATAAAAATTTAATATGTACAGAACTGGGGAGAAAGTTAGTTGAAACATTTCCAGTAAAGGAATTATTTGATTTAGACTTCACAGGTAGATTGGAAAAAACATTGTCTGATATTGAAAAGCAAAAGTTTCCTAAGGAAAGTTTCTTGAAATTAATTTTTAATTTTACTACAAATGCTGTTAAAACAATTAAAAATGATAATGACATCATTATTAGTGAAGTATCAAATGAAAAGAAAACCCGTGAAGTTCTTGGAAAATGCCCTCTTTGCGGGCATGGAATTATTGAAGGTCAGAAAGGTTTTGGATGTAGTAACTGGAAAAATGGCTGTAAGTTTGTCATTTGGAAAAATGATAAATATTTAGCGTCAATGAAAAAGAAACCAACAAAAACAATGGTAAAAAGTCTTTTAAAAAATGGAGTCGCTTTGGTTAAAGGACTAACGAGTAAAAAAGGGAATAAGTTTGATGCTTATTTACGATATGAAAAAAATCCTGATAACGAATATTTTAGTTGGAAGATGGAGTTTCCCGAAAAGAAAGAGGCAAAAAACAAAATTTAAAATAAAGTGATTTTTAATAAAAGTTATGTTGATTAATGAATGCATAAATTAAAGGAAGCCTGAATAGAGGGGTTTCCTCCCCCCTTTACAAATAACGTCCAGTGTTTATTTACGTACACTACTATAAAATGACAAACACTTAATTAATAATTAGAATTTATTTTAACTTTCTTACTATTTATAGTTGGAATGTTTTCCTTTAATAAAACTTAGATATCCTTTCAATACATTCTGTATCATTCTACCACCACAGTTTCCAGTCTTAATAGTTTAAAATAGTTTCGACAAACCCATAATTATTTTAATATTTCTTTAGATTCGTTTAAATCTTCACTATTCCAATTCCCCTTTTTACATAAGGTGTCAAATAAGAAACACTAACAATATAGGTAGTGCCTATTTGGAGCATACTTAATCAGAAATATAGCTTTTCCCTTTTTCTATTACTCTCCCTTTTTATTCTATATTGAGAAAATGTTCCTACGCTTTACTGTAAAATTTAACAGAATTTGTAAGTTAATGTCGAAAAAACAGATAATTTCTACTAACTTATTAGAGATTAGAGGTAGATAATATAATTCTCATAAAGTCTAACCCATTGAATATAATATATTTATGGGTTAGACTATATTAAATATATACTGAGGTGATAAAATGGGGATTTTATTCCAAATTCTTACATTTCTAGCTATATTTACATTGCTTATTGGTATAGCTCAGTTATTTAATAAGGGGATGAAAATAAATTCAACGTATATGTTGTTGAATTTAGCAAGTATATTATCTATCATTTTAGTTTTTGTTGTCTACTTTGAGAATATGAATATAACTTCTTATATTGCTCCCGTTTTTCTCTTGATGGCTTCAATAATAGGTAGAAAAAGATTAAAAAAGAAAAATCCGCGATACTAACAATAAATAAACATGGTATATGTTATAAAAACCATTTGCAGTCAAGACCCATCATTTTCTCAGCCTTTTTCGTTTTCAAGATATAAAATAATGTCGTTTCAATATCTTCGTGGTTTTGTACCTGAATAATACTTAAAGAGATCAGTTCAATCTTTTTCAAAATTAATCCTTTTTCTTTTAATGTTGATTTGTGAGAAACTTTATTACAATGACACACATTAACTTTATCCAAACTTCAAAACCAAGAAAAAACCTAATAATTCCCTATAGGGCAAGAGAAGATTACTTTTACTTTTCGTTTTTTCTTCTCTTGCATTTGTATTTATTGGAATAAAAAATATTGGTACAGTCCCAGAGTAATTACTGAGTTAATTTTTTTAAATTTTTTTAAAACATCGAAGTTGGCTATCACTATATTAGGTATATCATTTATTCCCCCTAAAATTCTCAAACTTTTCATAGCCATTTTTATTTTTGTATTTGCATTATATCATAGAATAAAAGTGTACTTATCATTAAGTATAAACAATGTTGCTGAAAACTTAAATGTCGGGAATCTACTTCATCTAAACTATTTCTTTTAATATCACTGAATTTAGAACGAAAAGAAAATCATTGAGGTTCTTGGAAAATGCCCTCTTTGTGGGCATGGGATTATTGAAGGGCAAAAAGGCTTTGGATGTAATAACTGGAAAAATGGCTGTAAATTTGTCATTTGGAAAAATGATAAATTTTTAGCATCAATGAAAAAGAAACCAACAAAAACAATGGTAAAAAGCCTGTTAAAAAATGGAGTCGCTTTGGTTAAAGGACTAACGAGTAAAAAAGGAAATAAGTTTGATGCTTATTTACGATATGAAAAAAATCCTGATAACGAATATTTTAGTTGGAAGATGGAGTTTCCTGAAAAGAAAGAGGCAAAAAACAAAATTTAATAAATAATTTTTTAATCAATACATGAATTAAAGGAAACCTAAATCAATGGGTTTCCTCCTCTTCACAAAAAAAGTGAAGCTCGTGATTTACAATATGCTTTGAAGGATCGAGCTAGCCCATGGACACTTGCTACAATATTGACATATGGCATTTCGGGGGCAATCCTAAAATTTAGCAAGTATATGATCTTTCATTTTAATTCTTTTTTTTAAAATTAATTGCTCTTGTATTTTAGTTACGAGTGATGTGTTTTTGATCAAACTTTATTCCACTACAATTTATTACAAGATCGTCTACTATTTTTATAGCACGATTCATAACTATACGACTCTTCGAAGACATTTATAAACATGCCTCCCCCTTCAGGTTTTCTTTCTCAACTGTTTACACCTAAAATAATAGAGCAGCAGACAAAAAAACTGCCACCTCTAAAAAGTCGAAGGTTTTGTACCTTCTCTTTCACATTCACATATAAGACCGGATTTTCTCCTATTTTCAGCTAACCGATGATTCATAAACCTAACGAATGGAAATAATAACGAAACAAATAAATAATCCTCCTCCCAATTTTAACAATTTACTGTTTCTACGATAAAATAATAGAAAAAGGTTCATCTTCATCTAATAAGGAGAATACATATGCGCATCAACCATCCAAAGTACCCGTGGCTGGAAGAACGAACGATTCTGTTGGCTTTAACTGGCAGTTACGCCTACGGAACGAATACCTCAGAGTCTGATCGAGACTATAAAGGCATTTGTATACCGCCACTTGATTATTACTTCGGGTTAAACGCCTTTCACCAATACGATACAAGCGGTGGAAAAAATTTTAAAAATACAAAGGATGACACCGATATTACCATTTTCCATATTACGAAGTTCGTAAAAAATGCAATGAAAGGTGTTCCAAATAATATTGAATTATTATTTTTACGTCGGCAAGATTATATCAAACTGACTGAATTAGGAAAAATGCTAATAGAACACCGACATTTATTTTTATCTAAACAAATTTATCAAAAATTTGCCGGGTATGCCTATTCCCAAAGAAAACAATTAATTAATAGTCATAATCCTAAAAACAACAAATACGATACAAAACTTTTTATGCATACAGTTAGACTTTTGACAAGTGCAATCGAAATCCTTGAAACGGGAGACTTTCATACATATCGATCGAATCGTCAGGAACTTCTTGACTGTCGTAATGGAAAATACACTTTTACTGAAGCATTGCAGCTAATTGAAACATATCATCTTCAACTAACCAGGGCTTATGAAAAGTCAAAACTACAAGAAACGCCAAATCAAGAACGGATTAATGAATTACTGATTGATATGAACTTACGTGGCCATCATTTATATACGTTCTGAAAATGATGTAGAAAAGTGTCTTCATTTTTTTCTATTAAAGCCTTATATTATTAGATAAGATTATATTAGCGATTAGAGAAAGAGGAGAAACGTTATGTCTCTTAAAGAAAAAAGTATTGTTTTGACCGGTTTTATGGGAGTTGGCAAAACGTCGGTCGGGAAAGCCGTCGCCAAAAAATTATATCGAGATTTTATTGATATTGACGAAGAAATAGAAAAGAAATTTCAAATGCCAACAACAAAAATATTTAAAACTTATGGGGAAGAAACCTTTCGTGAAGTAGAAAAAGAGTTAGTCATCCATTTCAGTAAACAAAAAATGAAAGTCATCTCCCTTGGCGGTGGTGCATTTTTACAAGAGGAAATTAAACAAGCTTGTTATAAAAACTGTATTATTATATTTCTTGATTTATCATTCGAATCTTGGAAAGACCGCATCAATCTCATCATCGATAGTCGTCCTGTTTTACAAGGGAAATCGTTGAAAGAAATGGAAAAATTGTATTATGAAAGACAACCCATTTATTCGACCTATCACTCGAAAATTAAAACAGACCGTTTGGATATTGAAGAAACGGCGGAATATATTAAGGATTCTTTGAAACTAGCTTGGGAGCTTTATGAATAATATTAAATCCAAGATGCTCATGCACTTCATGGTCTAAAATTTAAGAGTTAGTTCATCAATAAAATGTAAAACATTATAAAGGGCTCTTCCTTCGAGAAATCTTGACTTTAGGATAGCCCTTTTTAATTAATTGTAAGTTCCATTCCCACTCTCGCGAAATGAAAATCAATACCTGGTTGTAATTTATCGTATTGAAATTGTACAAATGTTACATTACTGGGTATTTTTTGTAATAAGGATTCAAACCTGGTTGGATCACCCAGAAACCCATTCCATTGTACAAAATCCATCCGATCTGATTTCCAATCTAATTCTTGTATCTTCATATCTAAAATACGATACTTCTTTGAAAAAAGACGTAAGCAACTTTGCTTACGTCAAAATATACTAGTACGTTAATTTTTCTCTTGTTCTTCTTTCCAAACTTTAGTTAACACTTGTACAAATGTATCAACTGGCTGTGCTCCAGATACAGCATATTTATTATTAAATACAAAGAAAGGCACACCTTGTACCCCCACACTTTGGGCTTCATAAATATCCTGCATCATCTCATTTGATGGGTCTTTATCGTCCAAGACGTTACGGACATCCACTTCGGTAAGCCCGATTTCACGTGCTAAACGAACAATTGTATCATGATCGCTTAACAATTCGCCTTCAGAAAAATGAGCGCGATAGAATCGCTTGAAAAAGGCAGTCCCTTTACCAAGTTTTTTTGCAAATTGGAACACACGATGGGCATCAACGGTACTTGAAAGTTTAGCAATATCGTAATTAATTTCAATACCTGCCTGTTTTCCCATATTCACCACTTGGTTTAACATCGTTTCAGCTTGTTGTAACGACAAACCTTTCAGTTCAGCAAACGTTTCTGCGTAACTTTTCCCTGATACATATTTTGCATCAGGCATTAAAAGAAAACTTTTATACTCAATTTCTACATCGTTTGCCTGTTCAAAATGTTTTAATGCTTGATCTAAATGGGATTGACCAATATAACAAAACGGACAGACAAAATCAGACCAAATTGTAATTTTCATTCCTTTACCTCTTTCTTTTTCGAAATCGGACCACAAACTCCCGTATTTACATCACAAGTGTAACCTTCAACTGTTTCATTCAGTTGTATGTCTTTTAAGTCAACGAATTGAATTGGAGTCGCATGTTTCTCTTTTTTCGGATTTTCTTTCACCGTTACACACTCCTTTTTAACGGTTTTTTTAATTATATAGGAAATCTTACGTGGAATCGAATCATCCGAATCGAAAAAGATTAGATTCTTAATGTTCCAATGTTGTCAAACGCTTCATTTCATTGTTTATACTTTTAAAATCATGTCCAGACGGATTTTGGAAAATCCGCAGGTCAAATTCTGGTGCAATCGCAAACAAATGATCGAAAATATCCCCTTGAATGGTTTCATATTCTCCCCAGTCGGTTGTATTTGTAAAACAATAAAGTTCAACAGGCAAACCTTTTTCAGTCGGCTCCAATTGTCTTACCATTAAGGTCATTCCTTTATGAATACCTGGATGATGGTTTAAGTAGTTTGTAATATACGCACGAAAAACACCTATATTCGTTAACGCCCTACCGTTTACCGGTGTGCTCCGATCAATATGATGTGTCTCATTATATTTTTCGATTTCTGCCAATCGCTCATCAATATAATCCGAAAGAAATTGTATTTTCCGAAATCTATTGATCATCTCATTATCACAAAATGAAATGGAATTCACATCAATAAAAATAGAACGTTTAATTCTTCGACCACCAGCTGTTTGCATCCCTCTCCAGTTAATAAAAGAATCGGAAATTAACGAATAGCTCGGAATTGTCGTAATCGTTTTATCAAAGTTTTGCACTTTTACCGTATGTAAAGAAATTTCAATGACATCCCCATCTGCTCCATGTTTCGGCATCGTGATCCAATCACCGACACGAACCATATCATTGGCAGATAATTGCACACCTGCTACAAGTCCTAATATGGAGTCTTTAAACACAAGCATTAGTACTGCAGAAAGTGCACCTAAACCGCTTAGTAAAATAAATGGACTTTTATTGATTAAAATGGAAATGATCAGAATGATCCCTAAAATTCCCATTACAATTTTTACAATTTGGATTACGCCTTTGATCGGACGAATCTTTGAAATTTCATAAGTTTGATAAATATCATTAAATGCATCGAGTGCCGTACTCATAATGATTAATCCAACTATGATAAGATAAATATTAGCCCCGTTTTCAATAAAATGTTGATAACGAGGAAAAGTTGGTGCGAAATAATAAATAATGATTGCAGGTACGATATGGGAGAGTTTATGAAAGACTTTTCGCTTTAAAAGAACATCATCCCATTTAAATTTTGATTTACTTACCATATGGGAAATAATACGGACAACAATCTTTTTCGTAAAAAAATTGGCAACAATACATAGTAACGCAACTAAGATAATAGTCAACGTTGTAGAAAAGTAAATAGCAATATCGGCGTCGACTCCTAAGTTAACAATCCAATGATGTATAAAATCCATAAAAACCCCTCCATAAGATAACTTCAAAATAATTATTCAAGACGTTAAAAATTACTTTATGTATACGAACTTCTAAACCTTCTTAATCGACTCACAACCTCCATTGATTATTTATAAATCACTTGAATCGCTTCTATCTTCTTTCATTATTGTTCATTATTTCACTTTACTTAAACCTCATCCACTATTTCCCTGCAAATTATTATTTTAACAAGAATGAACAACAAATTGAGATTAAAATTTGATTACAATTCATTGTATAATTTATATATTGCTTGAAAAACTAAGTAAACGATAAACGTTTTATAAAAATTTGTATACTTTTTGGATATTAAATATTTGACAAAAACTTTTATACAGTTGTATTATCATCTTTGTGCGCAAAAAAATTTACAGTAAGGAGAACGACATGGATATATTAATTGGTTTATTAGGGGTAATTTTTGCTATTGCAGTTGCATATTTATTCTCAAACCAAAAGAAAAATATCAACTATAAAGCAATAGGTGTTTTACTTGTTCTACAAGTGATTGTAACGCTGTTTATGTTAAAAACGACCATTGGTACAAAAATTATTGAAGTCGTTTCCAACGGCGTTTCTAAAGTCATCAGTTATGGATATGAAGGAATAGACTTTGTCGTTGGTGGATTAATTCCAGAAGGTGTATCTGTATTCTTTTTCAATGTCTTAATGGTCATTATTTTTACTTCTACATTACTTTCAATATTAACGTATATAAAATTTCTACCTCTTGCAATTAAATACGTTGGGGGATTTTTAGCTAAAATTACAGGATTATCCAAAGTTGTTACTTTTAACAGTGTAAACTCTATCTTTTTCGGACAAAGTGAAGCTATTTTAGCGATTAAAACTCACTTGGACAACATGAGTAATAATAAACTATTTATTATTTCAACAAGTGCCATGGCTTCTGTTTCAGCTTCCATTATGGGTGCTTATATGACAATGATCCCACCAAAATTTGTTTTAGTTTCGATGTTATTGAATGCGCTATCAGGATTAATTGTCGCATCAATGATGGCTCCAATTAAAGAAGAGGAAGACGAAAATATTAATATAAAAGATATTTCTACTTCTAATTCACTATTTGGTGCCATTGGTGACGGTGCTCTTGATGGTGGAAAAGTGGCGTTAATTGTTGCAGCACAACTCGTTGCCTTCGTTGGTTTAATGGCGTTAATTAACGGGATTTTTACAGCCCTAATTAATATTTCCTTTACCGAGATACTGGGATACATCTTTGCACCGATTGCTTTTATAATGGGTGTTCCTTGGAGTGAAGCGATCACAGCAGGATCCATTATGGGGACGAAATTGGCAACCAATGAGTTTGTTGCTATGTTACAACTGCAACCGCTCGTACCTGATTTATCAGCGAAAACAGTTGCAATCGTTTCATCATTTCTTGTTTCTTTCGCTAACTTCTCATCCATTGGAATTATCGCCGGCTCGATTCAAGCTGTACATGCAGAAAAAGCCAGCATCGTTGCGAAATATGGCCTTAAAATATTACTTGCCGCAACATTGGCATCTGTGTTAACAGGTACAGTTGTTGGTATTTTCATTTAGTTTTTCAAATATAATTTAGACTAAAAAAGAACAGAGACCAAGGTGATCATTCCCTTGGTCTTTATAAATTTTATATAGTTATCAAAAACAAAACCAAATGTTCAACTCATGTTTTTGTTAAATCTAGACTATTTAGAATATCTGCTTTATAAATCGCATTTTGACTGCTTGTTCGATTGCGTGGCCTTGGTTCATTGAAACAAATTTCTTTTACCACTTCACTTGGCTTTCCTCTTAAGATAATAACCCGATCACATAAATATATTGCTTCATCTATATCATGGGTTACTAATATAATGGTTGGATGATAAGATTCCCATGTCTCTAGTAATAAGTCCTGCAATTGCATTTTTGTAAATGCATCAAGGGCACTAAATGGTTCGTCTAATAATAAAATTTCAGGGGAAGTAACAAGTGCTCTAGCAATCGCTACCCGTTGGGCCATTCCACCAGACAATTCCCTTGGATAAAGTTCTGAGCTATCTGACAAACCTACCTGCTCTAAAATTTTTAACCCTTTTCCCTTTTTTTCATCTTTACTTCCTTTTAAACCAAACGTGACGTTTTCTAAAACATTCAACCAAGGAAACAGTCTTGGCTCTTGAAAAATAAAACTGATGCTACTATTCATTCCCTCAAACTGTTTATCATTCATTATGATTTGACCTTCATACTCTGTATCAAGACCAGAAATAACACGAAGTAGTGTACTTTTCCCAGAACCACTAGTTCCAACGAGTCCTATAATTTCACCCTGTTTCGCACGAAATGATACATTACGAATGACAGTCTTTCCATTAAAACTTCGATTTATATTTCTCAGTTCTAAACTCATCAAAGATCTCTCCATTTTATAAAATTATTGAGGTTACTCAGCCTATTCAAACTTTATATCACTCGTCAATCCGGTATGATTACCAAACTTATTGTTGAACAAAACCGTCTTGCCATGTTAAAGTACGTTTTTCAACTAGCTTTAACATCCAGTCTGAGAGTTTTCCAATAATTGCAAACAAAAGAATACTCGCAATGATTAATTCAGGTGACAATGTATTCTGGCCGAGAACGAGCAAATAACCTAAACCTTTACTTGCCCCCATTAGTTCCGCTGCAACAACAAACATCCAACCCAGTCCTAAACCACTTCGAAGCCCAACAAGAAACAATGGAAGTGCTGCTGGTAAAATGACTCTCCAAATAAGTTGAAAACTCGAGAGACCATACATTTTACCAACTTCAATAAGTTTTCTATCGACTCCCGTTATTCCACTTACGGTGTTTAAATAAACTGGAAAAAAAACACCGACAGCAATCATTGTAATTTTTGAAGTTTCACCAATTCCCATCCAAAGGATAAATAATGGAACCCATGCTAGAGATGGAATAGAACGAAAAGCCTGGATCATCGGATCAAATAATTGCTCAGCTTTTTTATATAAACCAACAAAGGAGCCAAGTATAACAGCCAAAGCACTGCCGAGAATAAAAGCAATGAACACCCGTAATGTTGTAATTCCAATATGCGTCCACAAACTTCCGTCTTGAAACAAAGTGATAATTGTTTTTAAGATTACACTTGGCGCAGGTAATTGATAGGTTGGAAACACACCTTGTCTACATAATAACTCCCAAAGCATAATCAGTATTGTAGGCGTTAAACTTCCGAATATAATCGTATGAAGCGTATTTGTTTTTTGTTTCTTTTGTGATTTTTTCACTTCTTTCGTTGTAGTAACAGTCGCCAATAATTTACCCATTTGATGTTCACCCCCATAAATTACTTAATAGTACTCTCTGCTATCGAAGAATCAATTAATTCTGTTGCGATTTCCTGTATATTGACAGTTTTATCTATCACTTCACTTTGTTGTAAAATCTTTCCTGCTTCTATAATTGCTTTCTGGTGAGCATTCCCTGGAATACTCTCAGTAAAATCATTCCGTTCAAGTTGTAATTTTGCCACTTCAAGATCAATTTGTGCTTCCTCAGCTAGAATTTCAGCTACTTTTTCAGGATTTTCCAATGTCCATTTTCTAGCCTTTTCATATGCTTCAATTACTCTTTTAACATACCCTGGATATTTTTTGGCAAAATCTTCTCGCACATTTAAAAAACCGTATGTATTAAAATCGGGATTTCGATATAAAAGTTGCGCACTGGATTCAAGCTCTACTCTTGCCATATGGGGATCAAGACCGGCCCACGCATTTACAGAACCACTCGTTAATGCAGTTGCCCCATCACCGTGTTGGAGATTTACAATTTCTACTTCAGATGGGTCAATACCTTGTTCATTTAAAGCACGTAATAAAAAAATATAAGGATCTGTACCAATGGTTGCCGCAATTTTTTTCCCTTTTAAATCCGCGACTAAGTCTATATTTTCATCTTCCAACGTAACAAGCGCTGTCCACTCAGGTTTTGAGAAAATGTAAACATTTTTAATTGGTGCACCATTTACCTTTGAAATTAGCGTAGCTGCTCCAGCTGCAGATCCAAAATCCACACTGTTACTATTTAAAAATTCTAGTGCTTTGTTGCTTCCTTGACTAAATACCCACTCAATTTCGATCCCTTCATCTTTTAACTCTTCTTCTAAAAATCCAAACTCTTTTAATACAAGACTTATTGGGGAGTAAGTTGCATAATCCAATCTGATCTTATTTGGTTTTCCATCTGTATTTCCTTCAGAACAACTAACAAGTATAAAACTAATGAGTCCAATTAAAATAAACAGATACCTTTTCATGTGCTCCCTCCTATCCTCTCTACTTTCATAAATGATATTTTATTGTAATTGATTACAATTAAACTTATATGTTTACTTGGTTTTTGCACAAAAATATCAATCAGTTTTAAATTGTGCCAGCCATCCCTCCCCTTAAAATCAAAAACCCCCTTCATTAAGAAGAGGGCTGAATCGCGATCTCTTCTTATCTTTCAGAATTACTTCTGCAGGAATTAGCACCTTGTTAAACGAATTTAACAGGTTGCCGGGTTTCATTGGGCCAGTCCCTCCACCACTCTAGATAAGAATCCAAAAAAGTATTTGTTTTTTTATTTTTTTAAATTATTAAAATAAAATTTAACATACTACATATTTTTTGTCAATTTAAGTATAGAAATATTTTTCATGACAAACACATTGATGATCTCTCTTCTCTTCATATTTCCTTTAAATTGATCAATATTTTGCCAACATAGTGGGCCAGTGACTGGACTAAAAAGGTGAGGAACGCCAGTTTTGAAGGCAATTCATTTCATAACCTATATATGTATCAAATTGATCAACTTGTTGAATTCCCATGTGACAATACCAATTTTGCCCACTTATTATTACGTGATGTCTCGAAACGACTTAAGGCAATATGTTTTCCCCTTTTTCAGCCTCATTAAGCAAGCATCTTCTGATTCCTCGTCAAGCAAAAAATGGTTTTGCACTTTAAAACAATAATGTCTGGATTATCCCCGACAATAACATTGTCTGGCCCATCCTTTGTCACGACAGATTCGGATGCAATAACAACATTATTCCTATGAACAGACTATATTTCATGGTCGTTTTGTCATTTGTTATTTTTTAAATCCCCCCATTTTCCCATTCAAAATTTATCCTTGAAACCATAGTTTTTTCACTTTTGATTTTTTAATTCTTGGACCTCCTTTTCTAGTTGATCTAATTTTTCTTGTAGTTCTTGTTTCGGCTCAGTCATTCTTAGACTGTATGCTTTAACTAGGCCAAGCCCCGCTATAACTATGCCCAAAAGACCAACAACAATCAAAATAATCAATTCCATCTACCTCATTCACCTCAATTGGAAATACATATTATCTTCTTTTACGAATTTTAAAAAAATAGTTGCATCGTTCAGAATTATATTAATTAAAACAAAGAACATAATAAATTATCCTGTAAATTTAGTATATTCCTATTATTAAGTTTATTTGTAGAACAAAAAAGTGCTAAAATCTCCAACGATTTAGCACTTAAACTAAAAATGATGAAAACTAAGGTTCTATTTGTTTAATAATTTTTGCTGGATTTCCCCCGACAATAACATTGTCTGGCACATCTTTTGTCACGACTGATCCGGATGCAATAACAACATTATTCCCAATCGTTACACCAGGATTAATGATTGATCCTCCGCCTATCCAAACATTATTGCCAATTTTAACAGGTTTCCCATATTCCCTTCCGGAATTTCGTTCAAAAGGATGGATTGGGTGAGTTGCAGTATAAATATGCACATTTGGGCCAAGCATACAATTGTCGCCAATCCGCACTTCACAAACATCTAAAATTGTACAATCAAAATTTGCATAAAAATTCTCACCGACATAAGTATTATAGCCATAATCAAATCGAATATTAGGTTCCATTTTGATATTGTCTCCTGTTGAACCAAGCAAATCCTTCAAAATTTCTTCCCGCTTTTCTATTTCCGTTTCAAGTGTTTGATTATAGATTCGAACTTTTCGTCTTGCTTCCTCACGTTCTCTTACTAATAGTGAATCAGCTGGATCATACATCTGGCCCGCAAGCATTTTTTCCTTTTGCATGAATTTCCCTCCTTTTCAGCTTCATGATACATATATTTTTATGTATAAAGTATACAATCCTTTTTTATAAACAGATATTGTTGACCCGTATGGACTAACAAATGGTGTGTAAACATTTTCCAAATATCCGATTAATACACCAAACTGATTGGGCTTGTGGCCAATTGCAAAAAATTTACAACAAACACAATAGAATCATACAAAAGATAAATTTAATTTTTAAATAGTAAGTCACCCCATGGATAAAAAGAAAATTTCCTGCCAAATTTTTGATTAGTCATGGCTTGTACGCATGAATAGACGGTAAGAAATAAAACAAGGTTTGTTGAGCGTCTAATATATTTGGAATGTGTCAACTCTCGGGTCCATGCAATTCTATATCACGAAGAACAATAATTTAATGAAGCAAAATAGATTAAAAGGCTTCTCTAAAACAATGATCACTACTCATCATACTCTCCCCTATCTCATTCCAAGTAACCCTTTGATTTTTCTAGTTTACATTTATTAAATTATAATTATATTAGAATTTTCTAAAAAAAGTGACCCTTTTTATTTGTTTTTGTCGTCTAATAATGAAAGGGGGGAAAATTGTGTTAAGCAAGCAGGTAAGTCAAGGATCGCATGAAAAGGAATTTAAATTTCTAATTGAAGAATATGCTACGTATATCAATCGTCTAGCTTATATATATGTGAAAGACTGGGCAATTGCTGAAGATATTACCCAAGATGTATTTTTAAAATGCTTTGTAAAACTGGATCGTTTTCGAGGAGAAAGTTCCTATAAGACTTGGCTTTATAAAATAACAGTAAATAAATGTAAAGATTATTTAAAGAGTAAATGGTACCGAAATATTTTCCCAACGGATTACATAAAAGACGTTTTATTATCGACAAATCGGACACCGGAACATCAAGTGGTCGCTAATGATGAAAAACAGGCTCTCATAACATTTATTCTGTCTCTACCAAGCAAACATAGAGAAGTAATTATTCTATATTACTACGAACAATTAAAAATCAAAGAAATTGCAGAAATTACAGGTATGAAACAAGAAACGGTACGAACCCGTCTTAAACGTGCGAAACAAATCTTACAAAGTAAATACGAAAGGAGGCATTTTAATGAACATGAATCAGCAACTTAATCATTTAAAAGAAATTATGGATCAAACAATCTTTAAAAAAGACACACTATCGTCTAAGAAAAAACAAGAAATCTATGAAAATGCAATAGTTACTAAAAGAAAGAAAAGACATCATTTTTCCGCCCCTGTTCTTTCAATCGCGTTAGCTTCTTGTTTCATTTTACTCATTGTTGGACTTTCACTTACTCAATTATTTTATAAACAATCACAAAACTTATCCCACTTACCCGAACCGCAAAATCATTTCCGGTCAATCATTGCCAATGAAAATAAAGAAGACAATAAGTCTGATTATGAAGAAACTGTATATTATTTACCATTTCAAAACTATAATGATCCCGTTGTCGATGGTAATCAAATGTTCGTTCATGTTCACGGTGATCGTAATAAACATTTAGATATTGATACGTTTATTCAATATAATTTAGAAACTAATGACTATAAAGTTTTATATAAATCCTCTTTTTCTCAGGCTGATATGGGAAATACACAATTAAATGAAGATTGGATAATTTGGAAAGATTTCAGTCGTTCAGGTAAAAGCAAAATCATGACTTTGAATCGCTCAACTGGTGAAATGAAAAAAATTACTGAAATAAGCGGTAAAAATGAAGCACTTCGATCCCCTACACTCTATAAGGAATACATCGCTTGGATCTATTTGAATATAGCTAATAAAGAAGCACAAGTTCATTTGCATCATTTATTGACGGGTGAAACAATAATATTGGCAAATCTTATTTATAATCCAGAAAGTTACCCTACTGTACATATGGGAGATGGGAAACTAGTCTGGGCAAGTCATGAAGATGGAAAAGGCTTTTTTTATTTATATGATCTTGAGACAAAAAACAAGGAAAAGTATGAAGCACCAGCTCCATTTGTCATTTATGCGAAATATAGCAACGGAAAAATTTACGCTATAAATAGCAGTGGAAAAGTCTACCCTCAAGAAGGTAGAGTTACACAATACTGGGACGAATTAAACTACGGTTTTCTTGATATAAACAAAAAGGAATTCCATACGATTATTGCTAATGGCAAACGTGGTTGGTTTGATGCTTATGATGATAAAATGGTATTTCTCGATACAGAAGATGTTTTATATGTCCACGAATTTCAAAAAAATCATCTCAACTCAACGAAAGTACCCTTAAAAAACGAAGATCCCACATCGGTTTCCTTTGATAATGATGGAAACATTATAATCGATTATATGATCCAATCCTTCGATAAGGGTCACATTGAAAATCAAAGTAAGGTTGGCGTTATAAGAGAAAACTAAGATTTTAGGGGGGGGGAAGTATGCGAAAGCTTTACAACTATATAACTATCGACCAAAAAAAAGAAGTCTTGAAGGAACTACAAAATTCCCTTAGCCAATTAAATGATGAATTAGAAAAAAACGCCCATCTTTTCTCACCAATTGTTCGTGAGATTTTACTAGATACAAAAGATCGCTGGAGATTTGAAATTGAGTGGTTAGAAGAAGATATTAAGAAACATATTCGTACTGAAAAACTGGAATAGATAAAAAGGGATGACAAAAAATCACATGTTACAATGTGATAAGGCTTTAGACCTAGCCTTATCACGACTTTCTTTATTGGATCTTATACTGTTTCAAAATTGATTCTAATTTCAATGCTTTTGAAATATCTCCTTTTAATTTCAATTTCCCTGTCATAAATGCTACCGTCCCACTTAATTTTCCAATGAGAAACTGTTGAAAGCTTTTGAACGACATCGTTAATACACAATCAGCTACTTCTTTATCCCCTTGAACAATTTTGGCTTGTCCACCTTGTAATTGAAGTTGAAATGTATCTTCTTCCTCACCTGTTATATGAAACTCGTAAATTGCCTTAACATCTGAAATTGGTTCAGAATTTTTATTTAGTTCTTCTTCTATAAAATTTTTAATTTCCTCAAGTGTTGCATTTTTTAATTTTCCACTCATACAAACATCTCCTTTTTCAGTTGTTTGGTGAATGAGAATTCATTCATTATGTTTTTCAAAAAATAACAAATGAATTGATATTTCATATTTTAACATATATGCTGCATTATTATAATTAAATTTTTGTATATTTTTTATATTCGAATATTTTTTGTGATGAAATTAATAAAATTGAAACAAATAATGTAAAATCGCTTTTATGATATTCATTTTTTTATTTTTTTAGAAACAGAGGTTAAGTAATGCACCATTCTATTAATCTTTTTTTCGAAATAATTACTGATATCAAAAACATATAAATTATATAAAAATAGAAACTCTTTTTACTTTGGGTTACTTTACTCCATTACATTGACATAGTAAGCACTTTTGTAATACTATAGAACAATAATAAAGGAGGTTTATTTTTCATGTCTTCAAACAATAGTCAAAAAATTTGGGAAACTGTTCCTCAAAAAGGATTTTTTGGACATCCTAAAGGTTTATTTACTTTATTCTTTACAGAGTTTTGGGAACGGTTTTCTTATTATGGAATGAGGGCTATCCTCCTCTTCTATATGTATTATGAAGTGACAAGAGGTGGGCTCGGATTAGATAAAGCAACCGCCCTTTCAATTATGTCGATTTATGGATCATTAGTATATATGTCAGGGATCATTGGTGGTTGGATTGCCGACCGATTAATTGGTACACAGAAAGCGGTATTTTACGGCGGTATTTTAATTATGCTTGGACATATTGCTCTAGCGATACCTGGTAATGTGCCATTCTTCTTCGTCTCAATGGTACTCATTGTTTTAGGAACAGGTTTATTAAAGCCAAACGTTTCTTCTGTCGTTGGTGACATTTATTCACCTGAGGATAGACGTCGTGATTCAGGTTTCAGTATTTTTTACATGGGAATTAACTTAGGTGCGTTTATTGCGCCATTTATCGTTGGAGAAGTTGGAATGAAAGTGAATTTCCATTTAGGTTTCTCCATTGCTGCTGTTGGTATGTTTATCGGTCTTGTTGTGTTCATGGTGACAAGAAAGAAAAATCTTGGACAAGCTGGACTTGAGGTTCCAAACCCTCTTACTGCCGAAGAAAAGAAAGCATATACAAAATGGGCCATTATTATTGGTGCGGCCTTGGCCATCTTAATTGCGGTCACTATTTCTACCGGAATTTTAACATTTGATAGTTTTGTTGCATTTATCGCAATTTTAGGGATTATCATTCCAACTGTTTATTTTGTCGTTATGTATCGTAGTCCAAAAACATCAAAAGCAGAACGTTCACATGTACTTGCTTATATTCCGTTATTTATCGCATCTGTAATGTTTTGGTCTATTCAAGAACAAGGTGCAACAATCTTAGCAACGTATGCCGATACTCGCACAGATTTAACAGTTGGTAATTATGAAATTTCGCCAGCTTGGTTCCAATCAGCCAATCCATTGTTCATAATTGCATTGGCTCCTGTTTTTGCTTGGCTATGGGTGAAACTTGGAAATAAAAATCCGTCAATTCCGAAAAAATTCTCTTTAGGTATTTTATTTGCGGGTTTATCTTTCCTAGTCATTTTAATTCCAGGTTATTTTGCTGGAGAAGATGCCTTAGTTAGTCCAATTTGGCTTGTATTAAGTTATTTAATTGTTGTCTTAGGTGAACTTTGTTTATCACCAGTTGGTTTATCTGCTACAACAAAATTAGCGCCGAAAGCTTTCTCTGCGCAAACCATGAGTCTATGGTTCTTATCAAATTCAGCTGCACAAGCAATTAATGCTCAAATCGTTAAGTTTTACACGCCAGAGACAGAAAATATTTACTTTGGTACAATCGGAGCTGTCGCAATTATTTTAGCAATTCTACTATTCGTTATTTCACCTAGAATTGAAAAATTCATGACAGATGTTAATTAATAAAAAATTGGACTTCCTTTAACGGGAAGTCCAATTTTTGGCTTTATCTCATTTCATATGGGATTCGCACAAAAAATCGTAATTTCGCACGAAAATATAAAAATGCGCACGCGTTTTATAGGTTTTCGCACATAAATTTTCATTTTCGCACGTTTTTTTCGAATTTCGAACAGTTTCCTTAAAATTTCGCACAAAACCATTAACAATAATGCGAAATTTTACAAGAATCTTAGATAATAAGTCAATATTGCTCAGTTTCATTCTCATTTTTAAAAAAATGTTATTATTCGTGCAAAAAAGCCACACAAACTGGGGAAGGAACTTTAATAGTATTATCGATTAGTGTTAAACGCCCAGATTCAGTGTCACGTTTATAAAGGACTAAGTTCCCACTTTCTTGGTTTGAACCAATTACATATTCTTCAGTTGGGTCGAATTGGAAATCCCGTGGCCAATTTCCTCCTGACGAAGTGTACTCAATGAATGACAACGTACTGTCCTCTTCATTCACTTTAAAACTTGCAATACTATTGTGACCGCGATTACTTACATAAACAAAACGGCCATCTTTTGTTACTCGAATCGCAGCACCTTGACTATTTTCTGTAAAATCTTCTGGTATCGTCGAAATATATTGTAGCTCTTGAAAAGTACCTTCCTCTTGATTATATTGTAATACAATAACTTCATTACTTAATTCTGTCATGCAATATGCAATTTTTCCATTTGGATGGAAAGCTAGATGTCTTGGACCAGAACTAGGACGAACTGTTAGTTTACTTACTTCTTTCAACTCACCACTCGAAACCTCAAATGTAATAATTTGGTCAATTCCTAAATCGACAGCAACGACATACTTTTCATCCGGTGTAAACTGTGCATAATGGGTGTGTGGTTTTTCTTGACGATCTTTATTCGGTCCATTTCCGGCAAATTGTACTACAGACTTACGTGGTTTTAAAGAACCATCATGATTCGTTTCAAATAATTCGACTGAACCACGATGGTAATAAGCAGCTAAAACTTTTGAATTTGTACGATTAACACCAACATAACAAGGAGAGGAACCCTCTGTCATTTGGCGATTCAACTCTTGTAACTTTTTCGTTTCTTGATTTATGGCATATGCCACAAGGCCACCTTGGTCAACATCTGCCCCTACGGCATATAAATAGTGATTGTCTTCACTAATGGTAACATAAGTAGGATTTTTCACTTCAGCAACGAGTTCGATATCGGTAATTTGTTCTTTTTCTTTGTCAAAGACAAAGGAATAGATTCCTTTACTGTCTCCTTTCGTATATGTACCAATAAATCCGTTAAATTTCCTTTTGCTCATGTTGTAGTCTCCTTTCTATGAAATTAACTATATTGTAACCGATTTTGCTTGTGAAAAGAATATAAATATAACTGCTTAAAAATATACACCTTAACCATTAACAGTTAAGGTGCAATATGAGTTAAGACTTTATTTTTTCTTGTTTTTCCTTCTTAACTTCAACGTCCTGTATAAACTCATCAAGTGATTGTCTTTCTGAAGTGTTAAAAAAACGAGTAATATGTGATGTCGTTTGTTTAAATCCTTTTTCAATTTTTTCAACAATGACACCTGCACGCTCAAAAATAACCGAACGTAAATGATCTAATTGGCGGAGAATTTTATCCGTATATGCTTCTTGCGTTTCTAAACGGTTTAAAATCCCTGATTGATAATCTCCTTGTTCTTCCATTTTCGATGTTAAATGCTTTTGATTTTTATCTAAAGATTGAAACATCTCAAGCAACTCTTGTTGAGCCTTTTCAATTAATTGAAGTTGCTCCTTAAAAACATTTCCTAAAGCTGCAAGGTCCTTCATATTTATCCGTATTTCTTCTTGATTGAAGTTACCTTGTTCTAAATGCTTTTGGTGAGTCGCTTGTTGTTCAATGATTTCTGTAAAATATGCTTGGATTACGTTGCGTAAATATTCTTGTTCTGACTCTATTTTTTCAAACAGTTTCTTAATATTTTCATCTGTTTCATTATGGTTATTGAAAAGATGCTTTAATCGTGTGACTACTTCTTCATGAGATTGACTTTGTTCTTTTAAAAGCAAATCTAATGTTTCTTTTATATTCTTGTCAGAACTTGCTTGTTCTACTTGTTTATTTTTTACAATTTGTACAGATGAATTAATATCTTGTAATTGCTTGGAATGCTTGTTGCCGTATTGTTCAACCATCTGATTAATTGAATGAATCGACTTATTAATATTTTTATTTATATTTTTTTGTTCAGTTAAAAGTTTCTCTAGAAAGTCAACTCGATAAACCTCTTGATGTTTCTCTGGAATCCTTTGTTGACTTTGAAAGACAGTTGGATGCTTTTTTATATTGAAATAAAGTCCCATTTTCCATATCTCCTTAAAATCATTCCTGTTTTAAGTTATGCAAAGAAAATTTATTTTGGGACTGAAGAAATAATTGGAAATCAATTCATCCTTTAAAACGATAGCACCGCTACTGTTTTTTGAAAGAACGGCACTATTGAATATTTATAGCCTATTTCCGTCTTAACTCTATTCATGATGTTGATCAACAATGAATTTAAATTTAAACTCTTCGTGCCTGGCCATTACTTTCTCTTGCTCCAATCCGCCCCTTCATCTAAATGGACAAACGGAATATCCGTATCAACCTCACCATAAATTTTTTGTAACTCAACATCCTCACCAATTAGCCACTTGCCAAAATCAATTTCCGTAGGTTCTTGGTCACCACCTAATGCAAACCAAGCTTTCATTGCTTTCGGAAAATAAGCTGACGTATGAATTGTCCCTGCCCACGAACCATATAAATCAGAGAAAACACCTTTATCTGTATCATTTAATAAACGAAATGCTTCCATTGCTCCTAATCGACCGGCTTTTTGTTGTTCTTTTTGAATAACTTCCAAACGACGCTTTGAATCTTTTAAACTGAATCGATTTTCCTCTTTCATAATTTCAAAATGATTCGTACAAGCCATCGACTGTCGAACGACAACGTTTCTAGGAGATGTTTCAATCATGTAAGTCCTTCCTGAGCGGTCAGAAACGATATAGGTAAAGGAATGACGATGCGGGATTTCTTTTAATAGAGATATGGCATCCTCAACATCGGCACATGTTTCTAAAATCAATCGACCAATCATATTACAAACAAAACCGTCTCCCGGATTTTTTCGATTCATAAAATTATAACCCATCGCCAAGCCTTTTTCATTTAAACCGTCCATCCGTCCGGTAATTTTTTGACTTGGACCTATAATTGCCAATCCACCATCCGTTGGTTGGAAAATGGTAAAACGTCCATCATACGTTTTCGGATGGTAATCATAGTTTCGTACGATATAATCATCACCTGTTACAATGGAACATCCTGATTGAAAATAGTTGACGCGATACCCACCAAATTCACGTAACACTCGTTCCATTGGCCATTGTAAGGCATCCTTTAATCCTATAATCTCTTCCCAAATTTTTGGTGCAAAGCGAGTAATTGCACGCTTTACCTCCTCCTCAGGAACGGTAAAACGTGGTTTTCTTACTTTCCACTGTTGTTCACGATTTTTAAGTGTCAGTGAATTTTTAAGTAGTGTTCCTTGTAAATATCCGAAATCATAATGAGTTCCACGAAATTGAATCACATCACTGTAAATTTGTCTCATTTGTTTACTCCTTGTCATATATCTTTTTGTATCTACATTCACTATTTTACATAACTTTTTCATTATAAAAAAACGCTTGGTCTTATCGAGCCAAGCGTAAACGGGGGGTAAAATCGACAACAGAATACTTGTAAAGGTATTCAATTATTTTAATTCAGCTAAAATCTCATCAATTTTCTTCATTTCAGATTGTAATCCGCCACCGGCTAAGTACCATAGTGGACCATCTAAGTAAACAATACGATTGTTCTTATAAGCTGTTGTTTTTTGAATAATTTCATTCTCCAAGTCTTTCTCAATATTTGAATCGCCACCAACAGCAGCCGTACGATCAATAACAAACAATACTTCGGGATCAAATTCTAAAATAGCTTCAAATCCAAAGTTAGAACCGTGGGATGACGCTTCAATGTCTTCAGTAACTGGCGTAAATCCATATACATCATATACATATCCAAAGCGTGAATTGGTAGCAAAACCTGATAATTTACCTTCGTTGTACATTGTAACGAGTGAAGTATCAAAGTTTCCAGCTAATTCATTAATTTCTTCTAAAGCTTCGTCAAATTTTGCAACATACTTATCAGCTTCTTCTTGTTTATCAAAAATTTGTGCTGCAATATCTACAGATTTTAGGAATGTATTCCAGTAATCATCCTCTGTTGCACCTACAAATAAAACGTTAGGTGTAATTTCTTTCAATTGGTCATAGAAAGTGGCTTGACGACCTGAAATAAAAATGACATCCGGTTCTAAAGCTGCAATATCTTCTAATAATGGTTCTTTTAACGTACCAACACTTGCATATTCATCAGAATTGTATTTCTCTAAGTGATCAGGTAATGTAGAATCTTTTGCTACACCTACTATGCCTTCAACACCTAGTGCATCCAATGTATCAAGAAATCCGTAATCAAAAACAACGATACGTTCTGGCATTTTTTCTAATGTAATGTCATCAAATTGAGTTGTTTCGCCTCCATCACTAGAATTGGTCTCAGATACCGTTGGTGATACGGTCATCGGAAATGCACCATTGCTTTCTGTTGATTCTGAGTTGTTATTATTTTTGGAGGATTGATCCTCGGAACTGCATGCTGCTAATACTAGTAGCATGGCTAACAGAATCATGGAAAACTTGAACTTTCTCATAGGTATTTCGCTCCTTTGTTGTTTTTTATGAGAATGAGAATCATTTTCAATTAATATTATAAGATGATCATTTACAAACGTCAATATATTTTTATCCAATTTTTAGCAATTTAAAGAGAAGTTAACGGTTACATTTTAAATTTTTAAAAAACGCCTAGAGAAAATAATCACAATCAATTATTATCTCTAGGCTTAGTTAGAAACTAATATTAGTTTGCGTGAGTATGGGAATTAAAATACACACAAATGCGGCAACCATTCTGTTCATGAATTGGGATATCCATATCATAGATCTCTCGTAACGCTTTTGAATTAATAATTTCGTGGGTTGGTCCATCTTTCACAAGTTTTCCATTTTTCAAAGCAACAATACGGTCAGAATAGACCGAGGCAAAGTTTATGTCATGCAATACAATCACAACTGTTTTCCCTAATTCATCCACTAGTTTGCGTAAAATTTTCATAATTTGAACGGAATGTTTCATATCTAAATTATTTAACGGTTCATCTAGTAAAATATAGTCAGTGTCCTGAGCAATAACCATGGCAATAAAGGCCCGCTGTCTTTGACCACCAGATAATTCATCTAAAAATTGATCTTGCATATCTGTTAAATTCATATACTCAAGGGCTTGGTTAACAAACCTTTCGTCCTCAGCATTTAATCTTCCCTTTGAATATGGATAGCGTCCAAAAGAGACAAGTTCACGAACGGTTAAACGAACATTAAGATAGTTAGACTGCTTTAAAATTGATACTCGTTTTGCAAAACGATCTGATTTCCATTTTTTCACACTCGTCCGATCAAGTAAAACATCGCCTGTATCGGCATCTAAAAGACGACTAACCATCGAAAGAAGTGTTGATTTTCCAGCTCCATTTGGCCCAATAAAGGACGTGATGGTCCGCGGTTTTATTTTTACCGTCACATTATCAACAACCGTCTTTTTACCAAATCGTTTTGTTAAACCCTTTATCTCAATCATCTCGCAGCCCTACTTTCTTTTAGTAATAAGTAAATAAAGTAAATGCCCCCAACAAAATTTATAATGACACTTAATGTGGTTCGTAGCTCAAATACATGTTCAAGAAGAAACTGTCCACCGACTAATGCGATCACACTGATTAAACTTGCTCCCAAAATTAATATTGTATGCTTATAAGTTGCAAAAAATTGATATGCAAGATTCGCTACAATTAAGCCTAAAAATGTAATCGGTCCAACTAAAGCTGTAGCAGTGGCAATTAGTACTGATGATAAAATAAGAACAGTCATCATCATTCGATCATAATTTATGCCAAGGTTTATGGCATTCTCGCGCCCTAAATTCATTACATCTAATTTATGCATGATTAGGAATCCATAAATAAAGGCGATGAAAATAATTGCAGCAGCGACTAATAGTAAATCACCATTTACCTTGCTAAAGTTAGCAAATAATAAGCTTTGTAAACTTAAGTACTCGACGGGATCAATGAGGACCTGTAAAAAGGTTACTAAATTTCCCAATAAGGTACCTAAGATCATTCCTATTAACAATAGGAGAAAAATTGGATATTTATCTGCTCGAAATAGAAACCGATAAAGTAATAAAGCAAATAAGATCATGGCGAGTATCGCTATAGCAAAATTTAAGTATTTATTAACAACCCATATTGATGTTGCCCCAGCAAAGAAGAAAATTAAAGTTTGGACAACTTCATACATGGAGTCAATTCCCATTACAGATGGCGTTAAAATACGGTTTTGCGTAATCGTTTGAAACACAACCGTTG
The DNA here is from genome assembly GCF_025660415.1 of Pallidibacillus thermolactis. NCBI lineage: Bacteria > Bacillati > Bacillota > Bacilli > Caryophanales > Bacillaceae > Pallidibacillus > Pallidibacillus thermolactis. Next base: position 94,733 of record NZ_JAOUSE010000004.1, on the reverse strand, counting down.
AATAGGCGATGGCAATTCCAGTAATGACCATAGCACCTACCTTTATCATCCGTCGAGGGAAAGCATAGTCAAATCCACCTTTAATATCATAAAATCCATAGAGTAAAATAAAAATAATAGCAACGATGGCTAGGATGATCAATTTCGTACTATTTTTTCGCATATGCTCTCCCCCTAAATAATAGAATTAAGAAGATCACACTGCCAATGACTGCCACGGTTACGTTTACCGGTATCTCATATGGGTGGACAACCACACGACCAATAATGTCACAGGTTAATAGAAAGACAACACCAAGTGCCATTGTATGTGGAATCGTCTTACGTAAATTGTCTCCCATATATAGTGATACAATATTCGGTACGATTAAACCTAAAAAGGGAATCACACCAACGGTAAGCACGACAGTCGTTGTTATCACGGCTACGATAATTAAGCCAAGATTTAGTACGAATCGATAACTTAAGCCTAAATTTTTCGCAAAATCTTCACCCATCCCAGCCACTGTAAATTTATTCGCATATAAATAAGCAATGATTATTGCTGGTATCGCCACATATAATAGTTCATAACGACCTGCAATAATAAGCGTGAAGCTCCCCATTAACCAAGAAGTAATATTTTGAAGGATATCTGCTTCATAACCAAAAAAGACAGTAATGGAGCTTAAAATATTACCGTACATAATTCCGATTAATGGTACGAAAATGGCATCTTTAAATTTAATTCTGTCTAGAATTTGCATAAATACAATTGTTCCGAGTAAAGCAAAGGCAAAACTAAAAATAACCTGCTGGATAAAAGTAGCATTTGTAAAACATAACATCGAAATCATTATCCCCAACCTTGCCGCATCTAAAGTTCCGGCTGTCGTTGGCGATACAAATTTATTCCGACTCAAACTTTGCATAATCAAACCTGCAATACTCAAGCCTGCACCAGCTAAAATAATCGCCATTAATCGAGGGACACGACTAATTAAAAAAACTTGTGTTTTATCAGAATTCAAGTCTAGTAAATCTGATGGTTTAATATCAATTGCTCCGATAAATAGAGAGATTATCGATAGAACAATTGCTGTGAGTATTAGTATCCAAAGTCTCATATCAATATCCCCGTAGTTCCAATATTCTCAATTATTCATTGATAATGATTATCATTGTAGATTTAAATTTATTATATTAAAAAACAACAGAAATAGCAATCATTCTTTTGAAATCGGTACCAATTCCAAAGGCAAATTTTCTCTCCTTTTCTATTCTAATATTTATTAAATTAAACATTTATAGATTACTTTTCTACTTATATAGTAGAACCTTTCATGACTTTCGAAAAGTTTTTTGATTTAAATCCCCTTTATACAAATCAAAAAAAGTGCTGAATTTTTCATTATCCAGCACTGCACTGTTGGTATTAATTATTACAAAATCGAAAATTGTTCATTTTTTAAATCCGTGATAAACATATGACCAGGTGAATGAGTAATCATGATTTCTGGTTTAACATACATCGCGATTGCTTGAGGTGTTACTCCACATGCCCAAAAAACAGGGACTTCACCTTTTTTTATTGGAACAGCATCTCCAAAATCAGGTTGATGAATATCTTTAATACCGATCGTTTCTGGATTACCTATATGTACAGGTGAACCGTGAACGGATGGAAAACGACTGGTAACTTGCACAGCACGGATTGCATCCCTTTCTGTCATTGGTCGCATACTAACAACCATCGGTCCTTCGAAAATTCCAGCTTTTTCACATTGAATATTCGTTAAATACATCGGTACATTGCATCCTTCTTCAAGATGTCGAATTGGTATTCCATTGTCCATTAACGCCTGTTCAAAGGTAAAGCTACAACCAATTAAAAATCCAACCATATTTTCATTCCATAAATCAATTACGTCAGTCCGTTCCTCAACAAATTTCCCATGTTTATATATTCGATATTTGGGGATTTCTGTTTTTACATTTGCATTAGGTGCAGCTTGTTTTGGAGCATGCTCTCCAGGCTCAACTACATCAATAATTGGACACGCTTTGGGGTTGCGATTACAAAATAATAAAAAGTCAAAGGCATATTCTTTAGGGAGAACTGCTAAATTTGCCTGAATATACCCTTTTGCCATTCCTGCCGTTGGCTTCGTCCACCTTTGTTCACGTATCATTTGTCGTGCTTGCTCTGGACTTAATAATACTGGATTAGTCAAGGGTTCTCCTCCTTCCTTCGAATGAACGAAATGATTTTCCATTCATGATGCAAGTAACCTCAAAATTTTACTTTTAAAAAATATTACTTAAATAATTGTGGAATTCCATTTATTAATGAGTTTAATCCCATAATTGACATTGCAATTACAATTATAATTCCAAATATTGTCAACCATAGTGGGTGCTTATAGTCACCAACAATTTTCTTACGATGTGCAGCAATAAGCATAACACCTAAGGAGATAGGCAAAATCAGTCCATTTAATGAACCCACTAGTACAAGAACTTTAGCTGGTTGACCAATAGAAACAAATACAATGGTCGAAATAAGAATAAATGTGACAATAACCCAATTATAATTATGATTTATTTTTTGACTGAATGTCCGAATAAATGAAACGGATGTATAAGCACAACCTACTATAGATGTTACTGCTGCAGCCCACATAATAACCCCGAAAATTTTATATCCCATATTACCTGCTGCAAGTTGGAAAACTGAAGCGGCAGGGTTTGACGGATCAAGAGCTAGACCTTGTGCAACAACAGCTAAAGCAGCTAAAAAAAGTACAAAACGCATGATTGCAGTAACACTGATACCTGTCACCGCACTTTTTCTAACTGTAGAAATATGCTCTCTTCCTTTAATTCCTGCATCAATTAATCTGTGACCTCCGGCAAAAGTAATATACCCCCCTACTGTACCACCAACGAGAGTCACAATTGCCAAGAAACTAATTTCATCTGGAACGAAAGTCCTAACTACAGCTTCACCATAAGGTGGTTTCGCAGTAAACATTACGTAAAGCGTTAGGGCAATCATGACGAAACCCGCAATAAGAACGAAACGATCCATAATTTTACCTGCTTCTTTAATAACAAAAATCCCAACCGCAATAAGTGCACTGATTATAGCTCCAACTTCAGGTGAAATGCCGAAAATAACATTTAATCCAAGACCAGCACCACCGACGTTTCCAATATTAAATGCTAATCCTCCCATAACCATAAGCAATGCAAGAAAATAACCAAGTCCTGGTAAAATATCATTTGCAATATCTTGAGCACGTTTTTCGGAAACTGCAATAATTTGCCAAACATTCATCTGTACACCAATATCAATAATAATTGAAATAAAAATGGCAAAACCAAAGTTTGCCAATAGCTGTTCGGTAAAAGTTGTTGTTTGTGTCAAAAAGCCTGGACCAATAGATGATGTAGCCATTAAAAACGCGGCACCCAGCAACACACTTCGTTTAGCTGTATTTTTTACCATAACATCCACCTATCTCTAATATTCTATTTTTTTAAAAAAAGGCTGCCCAATATTTCATAAAAATGAGTTTGATTGGGGGTTGGCTGCTCGAAATATGCGTTTTTTTGCCAACAACCTCCAAAGTAAACGTAATGGAAAACCCAGCATACGAATAATAGATTTTTTAATCAATGAGATTTATGTAACAATGATTCTTCTAGTTTAAAAAGTTACTGATTTTTGTAACTTTAATATCAGCATCTTCTAGACTTTTCGTAATATATTTAGCAAAATCAAGGGCGTTAATACCATCACCGTGTATACAAATTGTATCTGCTTGAATAGCAACATCAACACCTTGTAATGATTGAACTTTTCCCTCTTTAACCATTCGGATAACTTGTTGGACTGCTATTGTATGATCCGTTATTAATGCATTTTTTTCCCTTCTTGATGTAAGTGATCCGTCTTGTTGATACGTACGATCAGAAAACACTTCATTTGCTGTGCGCAAGCCAATTTTTTTACCAGCTTTTACTAGTTCGCTACCTGCTAATCCAAATAAAATCATCTCAGGATCCACTTTATAAACCGCTTCAGCAATGGCTTCAGCAAGCTGGGCATCTTTTGCAGCCATGTTAAATAGGGCACCGTGTGGTTTGACGTGTTGAATTTTACCGCCTTCAGATTTCACAAAAGCATATAACGCACCAATTTGGTATACGACAATATCATAAGCCTCCTCTGGAGATAGATTAATTTCTCTCCTACCAAATCCAACTAAATCTTGAACACCAGGATGGGCACCGATACCAACATTTTTTTCGAGTGCCATCTGAACAGTTCGCTTCATAGTAGATGGATCACCTGCATGAAATCCACAGGCGATATTGGCACTTGTTACATAGTCTAAAATCTCTTCATCTCGTCCAAGTTTATAAGAACCAAAGCTTTCTCCCATATCACAGTTAATATCAACTGTATACATATCTCATTCCTCCTAATTGAATTTTAATTGAATGCCATTTTTTATCTCATTTATATACTTTTCTCTTTCCATATACAGATAATGGGCTTCTGTTAAGGATATTTCTGAAAAGCAAAGTTTCTCTCCCGGTTTTGCTTGTGCAATAATAGGTAAATCCACTTGAATGACTTGTCCAATTTTAGGGTAACCACCGGTCGTTTGACGATCAGCAAGAAGGATGATAGGATTTCCATCGGGAGGAACTTGAATCGTTCCAAAATTAACAGCTTCTGAAATCATCTCTTGCTCAGTTGCTAAAGTTAATTTAGCCCCTTGTAATCGATATCCCATCCTGTCCGATTGGTTTGTAATTGTATATGGGGAACGAAAGAAATGTTTTTGACTTTCCTCAGTAAACCAATCATATTGTCGCCCTCGAATTACACGAATTTCCTTTATATTCTTATGTTGAGTTGCGGTTAAGCGTTTAGGATTAACTCCCCATTTCGATTCAAAATAGCCATTTTTTACCTGTTTACTAAGTGAGGAACTGATTTTTTTGGCTAAAATACTATAGTGTCCAACGGACAATTGATCACCCGTTTGCAAAGCTGAGCCATTGAGCCCACCAATACCTGCCCTTAAATAAGTGGATTTACTATTTAAAACCTTATCAATCTTAAAACCTCCTGCAACTGCTAAATATGCGCGACAGCCATTTCGACATGCACTAAATTTTAATTCACTATTTTTCTTAACATAAATTGGTCGCCATAAATGAACAGGAATTCCATTAATTGTTGCCGATAAATCCCCTCCACAAATTGCAATAAGTGCATCTTCTTGAAATTGAAATGTTGGACCAACTAAAGTCATTTCAACAGTCGGCTCATTTTCATCATTGCCAACGAGAATATTCGCAATGCGATGGGACGTCTGGTCCATTGCCCCACTAACAATGACACCGTACTTTTGAAACCCACATCTCCCTAAATCTTGTATTATTGTCAATAGTCCAGCTCTTTTTACTGTTATCATAGTAATTCATTCTCCATCTTGACGTATTCTTCATAACTAATCGGTGTAAATTTTATTTTGTCACCAGCCATCAGTAAAGTTGGTGGATTATTTTCAGGGGTAAACAGTCGGATAGGTGTACGGCCAATTAATTGCCAACCACCTGGGGTCTCAATTGGGTAAATGCCAGTCTGCATCCCAGCAATTCCAACGCTTCTTTCAGGGATCTTTAAACGTGGGGTTTTTCTTCTTGGAGTTGCAATCTTTTCAGACATACCTCCAATAAATGGAAAGCCTGGTGCAAATCCAAGCATATAAACGATGTATTCACCAGATGAATGGATTTGAATTACTTCTTCTGGTGTTAGTTGATTATATTCAGCAACGACTTCTAAGTCGGGACCAAAATCTCCACCGTAACAAACGGGGATTTCAATATTTCGAGGCTCATTTTCATCACCAATCGGTATTTTTAGTAATAATTTCTTGATTTCTTTACAAACATATTCGTATATATTCTCAGTACCGAATGTTGAATAAATATAATAAGGTTCATAATAAATGGTAAGCGTTGTAAAAGCTGGAATATATTCAATCATCCATTCGGGAGGATTATCATTTAAAAACTTGGCAATCCCTTTGATTTTTTGGTGTGTTTCTATGTTTATTTCCTTACCTAATTCAATAAGAACCGCATTTTCTCCCAACGGATAACAATTATATTCCAATTAATTCCCTCCCTCTGTGTTTCAGTACTTTTTTAGACATAATTTGAAAAAATAATATCCTTTTAATTCAAAGGATAAATTATATTGAAAAAGATTTAAATTTTACAAAAATAAAAGGTGAACTGATTATCTAGTAGATATTTTCAGTAAACTCAAATAAAATAATTGTGTATATTCTAAAAACATAGAATATAATTATTTTTCTTGTATTATATATGAAAACTTTTTCAAAATCAACATTGAATACTGAGTTATAGAACATTGTTTTCACTATATTCGATTAGATCTGAATCTTAAGAAACAAACTCTATGAAATCAAACAGGACCACGTAGATTTCAAAATAATCTCTGTGGTCCTGTTACTTATGGTTTATTTTATTATGAACTTCGTTTTACTAATCCCTTCTTTCATCTTATAAACTTCTAAAATAGCCGGGATTGCATTTTTTAGCTCTTGAACGTGAGAAATGATACCAATCATTCGACCGGTTTTTTGTAAATCAATTAAAGTATCAACAGCCTTCGTTAAAGATTCCTCATCTAACGAACCAAATCCTTCATCAATAAACATCGTATCAATTTGTACCCCGCCTTGATAGCTTTGGATCACATCAGACATTCCTAAGGCCAAAGATAGAGATGCATTGAATTTTTCACCGCCGGATAATGTTTTCACATCACGAGTTTGACCAGTGTATGCATCATATACATCAAGACTTAGACCACTTTGTTTACCTCGTGCTTCTTGTCGTTCACTACGTTTTAACACGTATTGACCATTGGACAAACGACTTAATCTTGCATTGGCCGACTTTAATATTGTTTCAAGAAATTCAATTTGTAAATATCGTTCAAAAGAGATTTTCTGATCATTTTGACCGCGAATCACATCATATAGATCGGCGATCATATTTTTCTTTTTTTCTAAAAGAGCTACTTGCTTATCGGATTCACTAATTTTTTCTTTTAAATCATGGATATGTTTTAAATATTGTTGTGATTGTCTTACATTTTCTTTTAATTGTTCGTATTCGGACTTCAGTTGTTCAAGTTTTGTTCTCATTTCATTTATATCTACTTTTTGCTTACCTTCTAATACGAGTTGTAGTTCTTTTACTTGTTGCTCCAATGTAGCGATATTTTGATAATACTGATCGATTTCCTCTTTTAATTGTTTTTGGGCAGCATCTGTCATCTTTGCTTTACGATAATCTTCTTCCTCCTGGAATCCTGCTTGATTCATTATTCGGATAAACTGTTGTTCTGCTTTCTCTTTCTTCTCACGGCTTTCATTTAATTGTAGTTTAGCATTTTCTAAGTTTGCGTTTGTTTTGGCAGCTTCCTCTTTAGCGGCTTGCAACTGTTGTTGAGCTTGTTCCCAAGCTTCTTCCATTGCCTTTAATTGTTTTTCAGTACGATCTATTTTCTCTTCTAAAACTGAAAGTTGTCGCAACTCCTCAGGAATTTGTTTTAATTGTTCCTGATAGATCGCTTTATTTTTTTCATAAGTCGTATTTTTTTTCTGATATTCTGTCGTAACGGTTTCATATTCAGCTTCTAAGCGAGATAGCTCTTGTTCCAGTTCCTCATGTTGCTGTTTCAACTGTGAAAGTTTATCTTTTTCTTCATTTAAAGAATCGATTTCCGACTTTACTTGTTTACCTTCCAATACAATTTTGTCATATGCTTCTTTTACATAAGCAACATCAAAGCCAATTTTACGCACTTCATTTTCTTGTTCCACAAGTTGCAATTGGTATGATCTATAGCTTGCCTCTATTTCTCGATAAATATTTTCGACTTGGTTAAATTGCTCTTTGGCCATATCCAACTTTTCCTTCGTCGGCACATTTCCTTGGCCTTTCGCTTTTTTCGGATGTTCTTTACTTCCACAAACAGGACAAGCTTCACCATCGTGTAAATGAGCGGCAAGTATGTATGCTTGACCGTTAATCCATGCTGCCTCGAGTGATTGATAGCGTTGTTTTAAAATAAGATATTGTTGTTTTTTTTCATTTACATCATGTTTGAGCTGTTCGATCTGTTGTTGAATTTTAAAATAACGATGTAAAATCGCTACTTGGTTCCGCAGTTCATGATATGTTTGTTGTTTTTTAGGCAATTGTTCTACTTTTTGCTCTAACGCTTTGATTTGTTCATTTAATCTTTGTTTTGTTCCCTTTGCTTGTTCAATTTGCTGAACAATTTTCTCTTTCGTTTTTGCCAATTGATACACCAACGTTTGTTGATCAACAAGGGCTTTCTTTTTTGTATCCATTTGTTGAACGGCAGGTAATAATTCTTGATATCGATTCAGTTGTTTACCGAGTTCTTCTCGTTCCTTTTTTTGATTTTCTTGCACTTTAAAAACTTCTTCTGCTATTTTTAAGTTCGAAACAGCTTTATGGTATGCCTTTTCCGTAACTTCCAACCGATTTAGCTTTACATTCTCATCTTTACGCCATTCATTGACTAGGTTTTCGTAGCTTTCAATTTTACCTGCCGTTTCTGCATTTTGAAGCTGGATTTCTTTTTCCTTATATGTTTGTTCTTTCTTCCGTTCATCTGTTAGTGATTCTTCTTTTTTCTCCAGTTTCGCAAACTCCGCATTCAATGTTTCAGCTTTATGAAATTCTTCCAGTTTCTGATTATAGACTTTCTCGGCTAAAGTTTCTTTTTCTTGCTGATCATTAATCAGCTTTTCATAATGAACCGCTTCATCAACTAGACCTTCTAATACTTGATACGTATTGAAATTTTCTTTTGTAAGTGTATTAAATAATGATGACTCTTCTCGAAACGGTAATAATGCTTGGATATCTGAAATATAACGGTCACGATCTTGTTTTTTTGCATGATACTCTTTTTCGGCCAAATCTTTTTTTTCTTTTAATCGTTTACTAATGAATGTATACTTTTCGGTCTTAAAAATTTTCCGAAGAATTTCCTCCTTATTCTCTGTCTGCGAAGTTAATAATTTACGAAACTCTCCTTGTGGAAGCATAACAATTTGTATAAATTGTTCACGGGTTAAACCAATTAACTGTTCTACCTTTTTATTAATCTCAGTTACGATTTGTCTATCAACACATGGAACTTCTTTGTCCCCTATCTTCTCATAAAACTCTTGCGCATGCCCAGTTTCTGTTTTATTCCCCTTCTTCTTATGCCCAAGCTGTCTTTTGATTCGATAATAATGCCCTCGAAGCTCGAATTCCAATTCGACGGATGTGTATACATTATCTTCAGCAAAATCGCTCCGCAGACCTCTTATATCTCCACTCCTATCCTCACCACTAGCTGAACCGTAAAGTGCAAAACAAATCGCATCAAAAATGGTCGTTTTCCCAGCACCTGTATTACCAGAAATAACAAACAATCGATTTTCTTTTAATTCGGTAAAATCAATGACTTCTTTATCTCGATAAGGCCCAAAAGCTGTCATCGTTAGTTTAATCGGTCTCATAATAGCGCTCCTTCCTTTTCCGTTACTTTGTAGCCGCTACTTCATTTGAAGCTTTTTTCAGTTCTTCACGATTTTCTAGTTCAATTTCTTGTAATATTTCTTTAAAAATTTCTTCCGTCTCTTCCGACACTTCCGTTTGTTTGATTTCTCGATAAAATGCACGGAATAAAGAAAGGTCATCCATTTGATGACGAGCGATACGTTCTCCTTCAAATTTCCTTTGCTGATGATTGGATAAAATTATTTTTCTTTCTACATGCATGGCATTTGGATATACCGAACGAACCTTTTCCATTGGCGAAAGGACAGGAGTTTCATCTAAAAGCTGAACAAAAACATAGTCTTCATTAACCGGATGTTTGAACAAATCATCAATTGTTGTTTCTACTGTCCGCATATCTCGTAAAGGTTGAAGAACCTTTTTCTCAATCTGCACATTTCCCTCTTCGTCTAGTTCAACAATCAAATACCCTTTTTTATGCTTTTCCTCTGAAATCGAGTATTTTAGTGGTGAACCTGCATATCGAATTTTTTGATCTAATACATAGTGGGCTAGATGCAAGTGACCAAGTGCTGTGTAGTGAAATTTCATAAAATGTCTTGCATCCACATATTCTGAGCCACCAATGGCAAGCGGACGTTCCGATTCACTAGTATTTTCCTGTTCTTCACCATACGGGGTAACAAAGGCATGTCCAACAAAAACATGACGGGCATTCGGGTCCATTTTACTTGTTATCGTTTCAATAATTTTTTCCATTGCCTTATTATGGTTACGAATTTCCTCATCTCCATATTCGTTTCGAACAACACTCGGGTCGGTATATGGAACTAAATGAAAATGAACTTCACCAAATTGATCTTGTAAAATAACTGGTTCTAAATCCTTTGAAAATTCACCAACGATATGAAGACCATTTGCTTTCATCATTTTACTGCCAAAATCTAATCGTGTCGGGCTATCATGATTTCCTGCAATAGCAAGGACGGGTGTTTTTAGTTTTAAGGTAATTGTTTGTAACACTTCATCTAACAAATCAACGGCTTCTGTAGGCGGGACAGCCCGATCATACAAATCCCCCGCAATTATGACGGCATCCGGCTTTTCCTCTTCGATAGCTTTAATAAATTGATCAAGGACATAACGTTGATCTTCTGTCATGTATACTCCTTGAACGAGTTTCCCTAAATGCCAATCGGCCGTGTGGAAAAACTTCATATAAGATTTCTCCTTTCCAAGTGTGAACATAATTTTATTTAATAGAATAGCTAATATTCTTATCCATCTTATTTTGAGTGAAACTTCCAAATAGGATCGCCTAAAATGGGAGATACCATTTACAAATGAAATAGACCTAGATTAGTAGATAAAATGATTGAAGAAATGAGTTAATCAAATTACACCCCAGTTCCAATAACAAGGACTGGGGTGACTCTGTTGTTACATGATGTCATTTATTTTATTCCTCTAAAGAAATTTGATTGGTGTAATCTTTATATTCATTCATTCCTTCATCAATATACTGGATACCGCTGTAATGAAGCGTGCCATCTTCTATTTGAAAATCCGTAATTTGAATATCGTCTTTATAATTCGTTAATGCTTCCTTTTCACCCGTTTCAATATCGACACGATAAATGTTTCCTCCAACACTGACTGTTCCATAAGGGTAACCGATAATAACAAGTACATGTTTATCATCTTCCCAAATCACTTTTTTCGGTTTACTTTCGGAATTTCCCTCCACTAATTTCTTTTGGCTACCGTCTTTCAAATTTACTAAAAAAAGATCACTTATTTCTTCCCATTCAAAAGGAGCAAGATAGACAGCATATTCGCCATTCGGTGAGTTTATAGGTTCAGAAGGTTGATTATCAGCCAAAACAATCGTTTTGGTACCTTCTTTTTTTAACTCTAGCGCATTTGTTTCATGATTTAATTCAATATCATAAAGGTCACCGTCATCCTTTTCTTTTTCTGTTGGAGTTTTTTCCTCAGTACCACTTTCATCTTCAACTTGAGATGAATGTTCACCGGAAGAATGTTCTTGTTGTTTAGATGCACATGCAGTTAGTAGAAAAACAATGAATAGAATAAGTAATAATTTTTTTTTCATGTTTCTCCCCTCCAGATTCAATTTCTAGTTTAAGAATAACATATAATGTTTTCCAGTTATTCGTTTTTAAACAATTATTGTTTTTTAAATTTATATTATAGCTTCGATTTCAAAATATGGTTAATAATCATTGTATTTTTTAAAAAGGGTAACCGTTTACATTGTAAAATGTAATAATGAAATGTAAAATAATTACGAGGAATATTTTTTCTCATTCGATATTATATAATGAAATTTTTTTTAATAGTTATCCTTGTGAATCTGTTTTTGACAAAAAAGGAGTGTACATACAACATGGCTAGTAAACGTTATTATATTGGCGTTGATATCGGTACGACAAGTACTAAGGCAGTTTTATATGATGAAACGATGAACGTGATTGAGATGAATTATAAAGGTTATCCATTATATAGTCCTTCTTCATCTATTGCTGAACAGGATCCAGATGAAATATTTCATGCAGTTCTTACGACAATAAAAGAGGTAATGAAAAAGATTGACCCATCTAAAGTTGAATTTGTTTCTTTTAGTTCAGCAATGCATAGCTTGATTGCCATCGATCATAAAGGAAAACCACTCACTCTTTGTATTACTTGGGCGGATACGCGGGCAGCAAAATGGGCGGAAAAAATTAAAAATGAACAAAACGGCCACAACATCTATCGACGGACTGGAACACCAATTCATCCAATGGCACCACTTGCTAAAATTTGTTGGTTAAGAAATGATCATCCGGAAATTTTTAATAAAACAGAGAAATTTATCGGTATAAAAGAATACGTTTTTTATAAATTATTTGGGGAATATATTGTCGACTATTCCATTGCATCTGCCACTGGAATGTTTAACTTAAAGGACTTGAAATGGGATAAAGGTGCATTAGAAGTTGCAGGGATCGGGGAAGAAAAACTTCCAAAGCCAGTCTCCACTACCTTTACTATAAAAGGGATTTATCAATCTTATGCCGAAGTACTTGGTTTACCTGCCGATACACCATTTGTAATTGGAGCAAGTGACGGGGTTTTATCGAATTTAGGAGTGAATGCCATCGATCCTGGTGTAGTCGCAATCACAATCGGAACAAGTGGTGCGATACGGGCTGTTACGAATAAACCGGTGACTGATCCGAAAGGAAGAGTCTTTTGCTACGCACTAACTGAAGATTATTGGGTAATCGGCGGCCCTGTTAATAACGGCGGAGGAACATTCCGTTGGATACGTGATGAACTAGCAACAGATGAAGTTGAAACGGCGAAACGGCTTGGTAAAGATCCGTATGAAATCTTAACAGAATTAGCATCGAAAGTTACACCTGGATCGGACGGATTGTTATTTTTACCATATTTAACTGGAGAACGTGCTCCCCTTTGGAATGCAGATGCGAAAGGTGTTTTCTTCGGATTAGCTCTCCATCATAAAAAAGAACATCTTATTCGTTCGGTAATGGAAGGGGTTATTTTAAATCTGTATACAGTTATGCTTGCCCTTCAAGAAATAATAGGTATACCAAAGAAAATTCAAGCCACTGGTGGTTTTGCTCGTTCTGATTTATGGAAACAAATGCTTGCAGATATTTTTAATCAAGAAGTCAATATACCGGAAAGTTTCGAAAGTTCATGCCTCGGTGCAGTAATTTTAGGGATGAAAGCTCTTGGTAAAATTGATGATTTCTCTGTTATTTCTGAATGGGTTGGTACCACAAACGTTCATATTCCAATCCCTGAAAATGTTAAGATATATGAGGAATTAGTGCCGATCTTCATTCGTGTTACAAGAAACTTGCAAGATGAATTTGGGGAGATTACAAAGTTTCAACAAAAATGGACGAAATAAATTGTTACATAAAAAACGCTTGAATTCATAAGAATTCAAGCGTTTTAACCTTTATACCTTCATATAAAGTGAATCGTGTTTCTGTTTATTTTATAACATCATGACCACCAAATTGATTACGTAATGCAGCGACCACTTTGCCTGCAAACGTATCTTGTTCCAATGAGCGGTATCGCATAAGTAAAGAAAGTGTTATGACAGGTGCAGGGACCTCAAGATCCAATGCCGTCTCTACGGTCCATTTTCCTTCACCTGATGAGTGCATAATTCCTTTCATATCATCCAACTTCGCATCTTTTGCAAATGCTTGTTCAGTTAATTCCATTAGCCAAGAACGAATAACAGATCCATTATTCCAATTGCGTGCTACTTTCTCGAAATCATAATTAAACTCCGATTTATTTAAAATATCAAAACCTTCTGCAATAGATTGCATCATTCCATATTCAATCCCATTATGTACCATCTTTAAAAAATGCCCACTGCCGCTTTTCCCTGTATATAGGTACCCGTCTTTTACACATAAATCAGCGAATATCGGTTCAAGATAATCGAAGCCCTTCTTTTCTCCTCCAATCATCATACACGCCCCATTACGTGCTCCTGACATACCTCCGCTTGTACCGACATCCAATAATACAATACCTTTTTCCTTTAAATCTTCTGCTCGTGCCATTGATTCTTTATAATTAGAATTTCCGCCATCAATGATAATATCACCCGGCACCAATAATTCTTTCAGTTCATCAATGACATCCGAAGTAATTTTACCAGCAGGTACCATTACCCATACCACTTTTGGTTGTGGTAATGCTGAAACTAATTCCTTAAGTGTATGGACGCCTGTTGCCCCATCCTTAGTTATTTGCTCCACGGTGTTCCCATTTTTATCATAGGCAACAACATCATGTCCATGCTCTAATAAATTTAAGGCTAAATTGTATCCCATTTTTCCTAAACCGACTAACCCTATTTTCATAACTAAAAAACACCCTTTCAAATTTATTTCAAAACGAATACATTTATTAAAAAAATTTTTTTAATTAGATTTGATTATGATATAATCGTCCCATAAATATATTATGCAAACGCTTTTTTATATATAAGGAGGTTCAAAATGGAATCGAACTGTTTAAATAAAATCCGCTCTCACTATGCCCGTTTAAGTGATAAAGAGAAAAAAATTGCCGATTACATTTTAAATCAACCACAACTCGTCATACAACAAACCATTAACGATTTAGCAGAAAATTTACATGTTGCCGATGCGACCGTTTTCCGTTTCTGTAAACGAATTGGTTACAAAGGTTTTCAAGCAATGAAAATTGCATTAGCTGCTGAAATCAATCAACCAAACCAACCTATATATGAAGAAATAATCAATGAAACAGATGATGAAATTACAATCGCTAAAAAGGTTTTCCAATCAAACATGAATACACTAAAACGAACCGTTCATCTACTTGATGAACAGGCGATTAAACAAGCGGTCCGTTTTATACTAAATGCTGAACATGTCGCCTTTTTCGGTGTCGGTGGTTCATCGATTATCGCAATGGATGCATATCATAAATTTATGCGTGCTGGTATCAAATGTCATTCTAATTTTGATGCTCATATTCAATTAATGTCTGCCTCACAACTTACGAATAAGGATGTTGCTATCATCATTTCACATACTGGTTCAACAATCGATACAATCAATATTTTAAATGTAGCTAAGAAAAACGGCGTGAAAATTATCGGGATTACGGGATATCCAAAGTCACCGATTGCAAAAGAATCGGATGTTGTATTTTTTACGAGTTCGGAAGAAACAGAATATCGGTCCGAAGCTCTTTCCTCAAGAATTGGCGAGTTATCCATCATCGATGCATTATTTGTAAACATTATGATTCAAAATAAAAATAAGGCATTTCAGTCATTAACAAAGTTACGTGAAGCAATTTCTTTAATGAAAATGTAACTGATGTTGGAGCAATACATATAATCCCTCTATTCCAAGATTTTAACTAAACAAACAAATCTAGAATTAAAACGATAAAGAATGCTCCGAAAGACAAGATGGTTTCTAAAATGGTCCAAGTTTTAAACGTTTCTTTAATGTTTAACCCTAAATACTCTTTTACCATCCAGAAACCTGCATCATTAACGTGGGAAAACATTAAAGAACCAGCACCCGTTGCGATGACGAGTAATTCTAAGTTAACACCAGACATTCCCGCAATTATTGGGGATACAATACCAGCTGCGGTCGTTAAGGCAACTGTAGCTGACCCCGTCGCTATCCGAATTAGACCAGCAATAACAAAAGCCATCACTAATGGTGATAGATTTAGAGCTTGTGACATTTCGCCTATGACATTTCCAATACCACTGTCGATTAAAATTTGTTTAAAACCACCACCAGCTCCAACAATTAATACAATTGAAGAAACCGGTAATAAACAATCTTCAATAAGTTTTTGGATCATCTTTTTATCCATTCCATTGCGGAAACCTAATAACCAAAAAGCGACAAATACCGAAATGAGCATGGCAACCAATGGACTACCAATTAATTCCAAAAAACTTATAACATGATCATTGACAGGAAGATACGGTGCAAATGTACCGAATAGCATTAAAATAACTGGAAGTAGAATGGTTAAAAATGAAACTCCAACACTAGGCATTTTTCGGTTATCAAATTGATCATCTACTTTAATTAAGGTTGGTTCCCCTTCCGGAATAACCTTTTTTTCTGCCCACTTCGCAAACAAAGGTCCACCTAATATTCCTGCTGGTAAAGCAATAACGAGGGAATATAATAATACCTTTCCAAGATCTGCCTCATATATTCCAATGGCAGCTAACGCCCCTGGATGAGGAGGAACGAGTCCATGAACGATGGATAATCCTGCTATCGCAGGGAGACCTACCCTTAATATATTCTGCTTTGAAGCTTTTGTAATTGATATGACAAGAGGTAATAGAATAAGAATACCAACTTCGAAGAAGACAGGTATACCAATAATAAAACCAGAAATAAACATGGCCCATGGAAGTCGCTTTTCTCCAAAGGTGCGAATAAAAAATTGAGCAATAACAAGACCAGCACCTGATTCCGCTAGCATTTTCCCTAAGATCGTTCCAAGTGCAATAATTCCGATTAAGTGCCCAAGTGTACCGCCAACCCCATCTTCATAAGCGCTTACAATTTGGGCAAAGTCCATTCCAGAAAAAATTGCTAAAAATAAACTAGCCAATAGTAAACTTATAAATGCATGCCATTTAAAATATGAAACTCCGACTATAACAATAAGAATAGCAATCAACGTAATCAATAATAAATATATTTCCACTTTTCAAAACTCCTTCCAAATGTTCATTAAATCATACATTCATTATATGGAAAAAAATTTCTCGTGTAAACCCTTACACAAGAAAAAATATTTCTTGCGAAGATGAAGGGCGATCCTTTCTACATGTTATATAGTATAAAAATATCCACTATCATTATGGTTAAATACTAACAAAAACGCCTGAACATATAAGTCCAAGCGTTCTGCATACTGTTTTATGATATTAACTTCCAACTCACAAGGATATCTAGCGAACATATAACCCTGCTATTTCATCATGATCATTAAATGAAATCGTATATACCCGATCTTCATTACTGTATTTTGCAACTAGGACAACAACATAAAAACCATCTTGTTCTTCCACCGTAGATTTATCAAACGTTTCAAATTCACCGGATTTTTCGATAACAGTTTTTAATTGTCCCATCTGTTCTACTGGTAAGGCGTTTTTCATTGTTTCATCAAATTGATGATAAACCTCTTCATATGAACCATCATTTAATAGCTTAACAACTTCTTCTGCCTTAGGAACATATTTTTCCATTAAACTTGTATCATTACTTCCACAGGCAACGAGACCAACCAGCAAGAAAATACTTAATAAAAATATAGTTTTTTTCATTCGAATATCCCCTTTCTTTTAATCCAAATTGTATAACTGAATACCGCTAATGCGACAACGGCAAGCACCACTTCTATCACAACAACAGCATCATCTGCTGATATATATAAAGGTAAGATGCCGACTATCGCATTGACTACAGTATGAGTTAATATTGCAACAAGTATATATACTATTTTTCGTTGAACAACCGCCTGTAACACTATGATTGAAAGACCAATATGTAAAATGATCGCAAAGAAACGTTCAACCCCTCCGATAAAAAATGGCGCCCCAAATGGATTGAAAGTCGCTGTGAATGCGTATTTTAATACAGGTATCCCAACAAATATCAGGGCTTCAATACTCCCGTGACCTATACCAAAAAGAAAACCTGACTGCCACTCCCGTTGTTTCATGAAAAATCGCATTGCAACAAATCGAGCAGTTTCCTCAAACAGTCCTGCTGTTAAGCCAAGAAAAGTTGCAAAAAGAAAAGGATGAGAAAGGCTGAAAAATATATAATCAGTACTATTTCTATCTAGAAAGTCAAGTAAAGGTATACGCAACATCACTTGTGATACAACAAAAGCTACCATTCCTAATAAAAATGGAATTAATCGTCTTTTTTTACATGCATAAAGAAACGCCATAATTGGTATGCCAACACTGATAAGGATGGCAAATGCTAAGCCTAACAATCAAATCACATCCTAAGATTACTCTTTATAAATATGAAAGTGAGCTTCCCATATTCATTTCAATAGCTTCATTTTTAAGAAAAGCTTAAATAACATCTTTATATAAAAACGAAATGGACATAAAAAAGTTTCATTTATCTTTTTCTATCTTAAATGATGTAGAAAAAACGCTTGGATATTCCAAGCGTTTTTGTTTGCAGGAAATCTGTTATTTTTAGTTGAAACACTTATGAACAAACTTTTTGTAAAATAGCCCAATGTTATTTATAACGGATCATCGTCCACATTCCGATATCTTCAAAACCTAAACGTTTATAAATTTTTCCGGCCTTCGGACTATCATAAAATAAACAAAGTGTTTTCCCTTCTGCTATTAAGTCACTACAAAGTTTTTCCATACAACGAGTAGCATATCCTCTTCTTTCATATCCTGGCCGTGTGCCAACTGAAACGATCATTGCTGATTGGGAGTTCTCAGCTGTTGATGATGCTGTAGAAACCATAACACCTTCTTCATTACGAATGATATATGTTCTTCCCGTTTTATGTTGCTCAGCTCGTTTTCTGGATTCAACACTTATATTCCCATAGGCAAATTCCGGTATTGAACGCAACAAGTTAATATTTTCCTCATATTCGGACGGTTGTAAGTAGGTTACTTGTTGTAACAGGTCTCGATTTATCTCATAATTTAACTTTGTACATTTCGTATAATACATTTCTCTATCTTCTTTAATTTCCCGATTAATTAACTTACGTAACGGATCAATTAAGTGCTTTAAACCACTAATTTCTATCGGATTCGGATTGCTATTAATGATTTTTGCAAATCCTTTAACATCATATGTTTGTTCACTATACGGGATATAATTATTGTTATAACGTAATAAAACGGCGATTAACTTATCATCATTAAATTGACCCCAAAGTTCTTGATACTCGGACTCATAACCGTAGGCTTCAATATCACCGATGATAAATAAATTTTCAGCTGGTTTTTTACCGACAAGTTCCATAACCACTTCATGATCATTTTGTGTTAATTTACGTATCATATTACTCCCCCTTGCCCCCTTCTAGACTTGAACATCAAGTACTAATTTTGTGTTAAATATTTCTTCTTATTATACTGAGAAATTAAAAGAATGGTAGAAAAATTCCATATTAACTGCATCAAACATATCCTCACGTAGTTTTATAGTACCTTTTGCAACTTTATCCCCGCTTCTTTGATGGAATGTTGAAAAAACAAAAATTCCTGATTACCATCTTTTATTCTCAATATATAACCATTAACTTTTGCTTAGAGACATTCACAAACACCTTATCATCATGGCTGAATTAAATTTCTTTTTATTATAATGCATATTCTGATTTATTAAAATATTTTTCTTGAAATTATCAGCTCACTTAAATCTATATTTAGACATTGGATTGACGCATTTAAAAAGGGATATAACATAATCAAACTAGTTGCATCGGCAAATTTGTTTATCGAAGATATTCGTTTTATTTATGACTCAAGGCTTTTTAAAAACGAATGATTCCCATTGAATAATCAAACAGATTGGAGAAGTTTTACTTATAGGGCTAGGAATAAATGAAAACTGGAAAAACTTGACTAAATTCGATAAGAAATCACCGAAACAAGTTGGAATTATAACCATTACTATCGTTTAAACTTCACTACCTATCATAACCCCGCTATATTAGCTAAGATCGTATGAAATGGGCTTTGAGCCTATGATTAATTTTATTTATAATAAACCCATTGGTTTGGTAAATACTATGTTATAAATTATATTGAGAGGGTGTTTACAATTTTAAAAAATTCATTTTTCAAAAAAATAATAACCTTTTCAAGCATTGTTTTTCTCCTATTGCTTATGGGTTGTCAAAGCAGTTCTAACGGGGGAACGAATAAGGAATCGGAAATCACAG
The DNA here is from genome assembly GCF_025660415.1 of Pallidibacillus thermolactis. Classification (NCBI taxonomy): domain Bacteria; kingdom Bacillati; phylum Bacillota; class Bacilli; order Caryophanales; family Bacillaceae; genus Pallidibacillus; species Pallidibacillus thermolactis. The sequence goes on along the minus strand of NZ_JAOUSE010000004.1, from coordinate 74,546 downwards.
AAATCGTCGGTATTGAACCAGGTTCGGGAACAATGAAAATTGCAGAAGAAACAATTGAAGCATACAATCTTGATTTAAAATTGTTACCGAGCTCAGAACCAGCAATGCTTACGGAATTGAGAAATGCCATTAAAAAAGAAGAGCCGATCGTCGTCACGTTATGGCAACCGCACTGGATTTTTACAGAATATGATTTAAAATTCTTGGAAGACCCGAAAGGAACCCTTGGTGCTTCTGAAAATATACATACAATGGTTCGATTAGGGTTAAAAGATGATCATCCTTCCGCTTATCAATTTTTAGATAACTTCTACTGGGAAGTAGATGATATGAATGAAGTTATGTCGAAATTTGGAAAAGATGAAAGTGTCGAACCACGTGATGCCGCTCTGGAATGGATTGAAAAAAATCGAGATCGTGTCAATAAGTGGATAGAAGGAATTAAGCCGGTTCATAACGAGACGATCAAGCTAGCTTATACTAATTATGAAACAGAAATTGCTTCAACCAATGTCGTCACACTTATTTTGGAAGAATTAGGTTACAATGTTGAATTAACACCACTTGATATGGGAATTGCCTTTGAAAGTCTAGCGAATGGTGAAATTGACGGCATGTTGATCGCATGGTTGCCAGTTGGTGCCGCTTCTTATGCTGAACAGTACAAAGGTCAAATCGACGATCTTGGACCGAACCTTGAAGGGGCTCAACAAGGTTTTGTCGTTCCAACTTACATGGATATTGACAGTATCGAAGATTTACCAACGAAATAAGAACAAATTGACATATTGATTTCCAATTGTCTTAGGGTAGGAATTCATAGCCGAATTCTTACCCTTTTTACTACCTCTACATCCATTAATTATAACTAGGACATATACATGAAATGATTCCTTAATAATTTTTTCACATTTTTATGCAATAATATCTCTTGAAAAGTGAATACAAACTTACTTTCTATTTTAATAGAGAAAGGAAAAATAAACTATGCAAGCAGAAAAAGTGTTGAATAAAGAATTTGTTGAAAATCTACGAGAGCAATTTACAAGGTTTGGTCTAGTCTATAAATTTGCTTTAGAAGAAATAAGTACGAAAGTAAATATTTTAAAAGATGAATTCCGTTTAATTCATGATTATAATCCGATTGAACATGTAAATACCCGAATAAAATCTGCCGAAAGTTTAATAAGAAAGATTCAAAAGAAAAATATCCCCTTTTCACTAGAAGCAATAAAAGAAAATATCCGAGATATTGCTGGAATTCGTATTATCTGCTCTTTTGTATCTGATATTTACCGTATCAGTGAAATGATTCAAGCTCAATCGGATATCGAAGTCGTAGAAGTGAAAGATTATATTAAAAATCCAAAACCCAATGGCTATCAAAGCTTACATATTGTGATGAAAATCCCTGTTTTTATGTCTGATCGAGTGGAACGTGTCTTTGTAGAGATGCAAATTCGAACAATTGCAATGGACTTTTGGGCAAGTTTAGAACACAAAATTTATTATAAATACAATAAACAAATTCCAGAACATTTAACAAAACAATTAAAAGAAGCGGCTGATACAGTTGCAGAACTCGATCGAAAAATGGAGGATATAAATAACGAAATCAATATTCTAAAGGAAAATGACAAGTCTTCTGAAATGGAAGCTCTACTTTTAAATCCGAGAGATTTATTGTTAAAGATGATTAAGAATATTGACGTGACAGGAAATTACGACATGTAAATAATTTTATGGTTGTACAGAAAGTCCGCTTTTGGGGATAATGGTTCGGTACGTTGGCGAACACGCTGCCAATGGCATAGTCTCAGCCACTACATGAGTGCAAACGCGTTTGCGAGTTCCTCGACTCGTGTGCCTGGCGCTTACGCTGTCGGTCACAAAATTTTTTGCTGTTTCCGCTCGATTTGCGGTCAACTCTCTTTAAAAAGCCCGTTTATAAAAAAATCTATGAGCTACTGTCAGTATGGAAAATGATTGGATTGGACTTAATTAGAGGTACAAAATTACAATCAGCTTCTATACGATCCGTATTTGCGATTTTCTTTCTTATCGTCTATTGCCAAATTATGGTATTCTATAATCGAAAGGAGTGTTGTGTTCATGGTTCATTCAATTCCAGAGTTTACACTAAATGATGGACTAAAATTGCCTGCAATTGGTTTAGGCACATATCAATTGAAAGGAATAGACGGGGTTCGTGCGATCACAAATGCGATCGATATCGGATATCGTTTACTTGATTCTGCATACAACTATGAAAATGAAGGTACGGTAGGTGAGGCCGTTCGTCGCAGTTCAGTGCCTAGAGAACAATTGTTTATTACTTCGAAACTTCCAGGGCGTTATCATGAATATGATCTAGCTGTAACTGCAATCCAAGAATCCCTGTACCGTGCCAATTTAGATTATTATGATTTATATTTAATTCATTGGCCAAACCCGAAACAAGGAAAATTTATAGAAGCTTGGCAAGCTTTAATAGATGCCAAAAAATGGGGACTAATTCGTTCGATCGGAGTTTGTAACTTCTTACCGGAGCACATTGAACAGTTAGAAAAAGAAACCGGTGTCAAACCGAGCATTAATCAAATCGAACTCCATCCATACTTTAATCAAGCTGAACAAAGAAAGTGGCATGCCGAACATCATATTCAAACTCAATCTTGGAGTCCGCTTTTCCGAGGCGTTGAATTACTTGAAAATGATACATTACAAACCATCGCCAAAAAGTACAATAAAACTGTTGCTCAAGTCATTTTACGTTGGCACTACCAACTAGGTTCTATCGCGATTCCAAAATCCGCATCTTTTGAGCGACAAAAAGAAAATATAGAGATCTTTGACTTTGAATTAAATGAAACCGATATGGAAACAATCTCTAGTTTTAGTCGTCCTGATGGTAGACGAAAAAATCAAGATCCAGCTGTTTATGAAGAGTTTTAACGAATATGGGTTCCAAATTTTCTCTACGAAAATTTATGGAACCCATTCCTCTGTTATTAAATAATTGGAAGATCGTCTTATGCCCATCATTTTAATTATTCTTCTGATCCTACTGTAGAATAATTTTTTTCTCACAAATGTCGATCAAATGTTTTTTTGGAAATAGAAAAAAGTCAACAAATCTCTATTGACTCATTTATTATCACTCACTCTTATCCTCATCGAGCAACTGATCAACCGTACCAGTTGTATAGTTGTCGCTAACTTGTTCATGAGTTTCTGCAAGCCCCTTTTCAACCTGAGTAGATCCTTGATAATAAGATGGGTGATAAAAACTTCCACCAACTTCTGTTACATTCCTATTTTTTAAATTTTTATCCTTTTTAATTGGATATCCCTCCCTTCCTGCCATTAGTATTTCAATTTCAACCCATTTTATTTGTTTTTTACATATAAATGATTAACTTTTATTCGTATTTCTCTATGTATGTATCGTTTATAAATATAAACCCACGATCTTCCCGTTTCTTTTGACGATTCGTGTCGATTGTGTAAAAATAGAAGAAAATTCTTGAGGCATGAATGAATAAAGGAGAATTTTATGATTCGTTTTGAAAATGTAGCAAAGAAATATGAACATGGTTCCTATGCAGTCAAGCCTTTAAATATGGAAATTCAAGCCAGTGAACTTTTCGTTATTATCGGTCCAAGCGGTTCGGGTAAAACGACAACTTTGAAAATGATCAATCGATTAGTGCCAATGACCGAAGGAAAGATCCTAATCGAAAATCAAAATATTCTCGAATACGATATAAATGAACTCCGTTGGAATATAGGCTATGTGCTTCAAGATATTGCACTTTTTCCCCATATGACGATTGAAGAGAATATTGCAATTGTTCCAGAACTTAAAAATTGGGAGAAAGCCCGTATTCAACATCGGATAACCGAACTATTGGATATGGTTGGATTAGATCCAGATGAATATCGAAATAGAAAACCGCACCAATTGTCGGGTGGAGAACAACAACGGGTTGGGGTCATTCGCGCTTTGGCTGGTGACCCGAAAATCATTTTGATGGACGAGCCATTTTCTGCACTTGATCCAATCAGTAGAACGAAGTTACAAGATGATATTTTAAAATTGTATAGTAACATACAAAAGACGATTGTATTTGTCACCCACGATATGAATGAAGCGTTGAAACTAGCGACACGTATTTGCGTTATGAAAGATGGAGAAGTTCAACAAATCGGAACACCTGAAGAAATCCTCAACCAACCAGCAAACGATTTTGTTAAAACATTTGTTGGTACCCCAAAGCGTGTTTCAAACCCGATTGTCGAATTAGACCCGATCATTCAATTGACTGACACAAGCAAAGATTTGAATCCAGAATTCGCGCTTTCAAAGTCATGTGACTTAAAAACGATTGTTGACCGTCTGGCATATACAGATGAATTGCCGGTTGAAAATAACGGTGAAATTATTGGAACGATTAATCGCGCATCATTTTACAAGTTAATGTCCAAACGCTTAAATGAAAGCGAGGAAGTATGATGATTCATTTTGTTCAATCTATAGAAAAAAGACAAGACGAACTTATTGTAGCGCTTGTCGAACATATCAGTATTTCCCTAATATCATTATTGATAGCAGTAATCATCGCGCTTCCTCTTGGAATTTTTTTAACAAGACATGAGAAATTTGCAGGACCTGTCATTGGTATCACTTCTGTACTTCAAACCATACCTTCCCTTGCACTTTTAGGATTAATGATACCGTTAGTAGGTATTGGCAAAATTCCTGCGGTGATTGCGTTAGTCATATATGCCTTACTGCCAATTGTTCATAACACTTATACCGGGATTAAAGAAATAAATACCTCGTTAATAGAAGCAGCGACGGCAATGGGAATGAATAGTCGGAAACGCTTGTTAAAAGTTGAATTACCTTTGGCCATGCCAGTTATAATGGCAGGGATACGAACAGCGATGGTGTTAATCATCGGTACGGCAACATTAGCAGCCTTTATCGGCGGTGGTGGACTTGGTGATTTAATTTTACTTGGTATAGATCGAAATAATACTTCACTAATTTTACTAGGGGCTATCCCAGCTGCCCTATTAGCTATTTTATTTGATTTCATGCTTAAGAAAATGGAAAAACTTTCAATGAAACGAATTATACAAATCGTGGGCAGCTTTTTCGTTTTAGTTGGATTAATCGGTATGATCTCATTTTTTAATAATAAAAATGATGATACTCTTGTCATTGCGGGAAAACTTGGCGCTGAACCCGAGATTCTGATTAATATGTATAAAATTTTAATTGAAGATGAAACCGATCTTCAAGTTCGATTGGAACCCGGTTTCGGAAAAACGTCCTTTGTATTCAGTGCACTAAAATCTGGTGAGATTGATCTATATCCTGAATTTTCCGGTACCATCATAACAGAGTTTTTAAAGGAATCAGCGGTAAGTACTGATCGTCGAGAAGTCTACGAACAAGCAAAAGAAGGAATTTTAGAACAGTTTGATATGGTGTTGTTAAAGCCAATGCAATACAATAATACATATGCCTTGGCGGTACCTAAAGATTTTGCCAACAAGCATCAAATTGAAATGATTTCAGACTTAAAACGTGTGGAAAATGAAATTCAGGCTGGTTTTACGTTGGAATTTAATGACCGAGAAGATGGTTACAAGGGAATCCAAGAACTTTACGGATTAAGTTTTCCTAATGTGAAAACGATGGAACCAAATTTACGCTATCAGGCAATTGAAACGGGTGATATAAATTTAGTCGATGCATATTCAACAGATAGTGAGTTAGCCCAATATCATTTAAAAGTATTGGAGGATGATTTAGGACTATTCCCACCTTATCAAGGGGCACCATTGATGCTCAGCCAAACGGCTGAAAAATACCCAGAAGTGGTTGATGCTTTAAATAAATTAGCAGGAAAAATTACGGACGAAGAAATGCGGAACATGAACTATATGGTAAATGTAGAAGGAAAATCGGCTTATGATGTTGCAAGAACTTATTTAATGGATCAAGGGATCATCGATTAAAATTAGGGAAAAGGCCAATCTCATTTACAAGGAGTGGCCAGTTCCCTTTTTTTATTAACGATAACTCAATAGCAATCCAATCCGTATTCCCCATTCGGTTGAGTCCATTAGATTTAAATAAATTTTTCCAATAATTTAGAGCACTTATGGAAAAGCTCAAGCATAAATAACGTACAAAAAATAGCATCATTATCCCCATACTATCGTACGTTAATGATCTAATACATCCTTCGCTAGATTATAAAGTATCATATCATCAGAAGGTGGATTGTGAAGACCCGCACGTACATCGCGAAAATATCGCTGAAGTGGATTTTTTGCAGAAAGGCTTCGCGCTCCAACTATACGCATAGCTAAATCTACAATTTTATTTGCACTGTTCGTTGCAATATGTTTAACAGCAGCAAGTTCTGAACCCATCTTCCTTCGTTCTTCTGGTTGTTCCACCCATTTTCTAGCAACCGAATACAATAATTCACGAGCCTTAAACAATTCCAGCTCCATTTCCCCTACTTTTCTCCTTACTTCTGGTACTTCTTTTATCGGACCTGATAAAGTATTTGGTTTATATTCTGAGGCAAATTGTATTGCATAATCTCTTGCTGATGAAGCAATACCAATATAGCAAGCAGGAATTTGTAACATCCATCCCTTTGGGTAGTTCTTTTTCGATCTATCTTCTACATGTAACAAAGCATCTTCCGGTACAAGTACATCATTTAAAATGAGATCATCACTTTTAGTTCCTCTCATTGCAATACTATCCCACGTTTCCTCTATGTGAACACCTTCTGTTTCTTTTTCTACTAAGATTAAACCAATTTTTCCCGAATGATTGACATCAACGGTAACAAGGTAATAATCTAAAGCAACCGCCATAGACGTGAAAGCTTTTTTTCCATTTATACGCCAATTATTTTTTTCTTTTATGGCCGTTGTCGTCGGCACTCCACCTCGAGAAGGACTTCCTGTTGCCCGTTCTGATGAAGCCGTATTAATAAGGGCTTTATGTTTTACAATCAATTCACAAAGCTTAGCAAAACTCTCTTTTCGCCAACTCCGATTTTCACTTTGTTCAAGGATAATACCAAGATGCCAACCTAATGATAGAGCCGTTGAACCATCTCCTTTCGCAATTTGTTCAATCACTTTTAAATAGTCTAGTAGATTTAAACCATAGCCGCCATACTCTTTAGGTACCGTTAATGCAAGAAAGCCGTTCTGTTTTAAGTCTGCAAAGTTTTCATATGGAAATGTTCCATTTGTATCATATATTGCAGCTCTTTCTTTAAATACGGTGGCCAGTTCTTCCGCTTTTTTAATAAAGTTTTGTTGATCTTTTCTAGTAAAACGTTCCATCCATTATCCCATCCTCTAAATTTTTTTATATTTCAAATTTATACATAACATTATAACATTAATCGCCATACTGACGATGGAAATTCGCAATGTTTATTGTAAATAGACAAAATCCCTAATCTTTATATTTCTATAAAATTTATGTACTTCTTGATCCTACTTTAATTGAATGATAGTCTATATCAGTATCAACTTACTTTCATTTGGAGGAAAAAACATGCAGGGGAACACACACATACTTGGCGGAATAGCAACAGGAACCATTTATCTTCATTACGTAGGGCCCGTCGATGGTGAGGTGCTCTTTTTTAGTGGATTAATGTTCGGTGCACTATTACCCGATATTGACCATAAAAGTTCAAAGATTGGTAGAGCTGTTCCACTTATTGATAACATCATCAGTTCAGCTTTCGGCCACCGAACATTTACGCACAGTTTACTAATTTTATTATTAGGATATTGGTTGTTTCAAACGATATCTCTTCCCGTATCATTAGAATTGGGTATACTGCTTGGCATGGTAAATCATATTTTACTTGATATGTTAACTGTAGATGGGGTCAAGTTTTTATGGCCGTTCAAAGTTCGTGTGGGCATTCCCGTTGGAGTTAAAAGCGGAGGTCCATTTGAACAGGCATTGATCGTTTTCTTCGTTATCATGATTGGGTACTTTGGTTATCAAATTTATTTTTGATACATATTTTTCTTACAAGTCCATTAATTTCACCTTATTTAGTGAAAAAATGAGCCAAACTATGCTTCAAACGAACTGAACAGCCTAAAAATTGAACGAGTTTGTGCGAATTTTAATTTATAACGTGCGAAAGCCACAAAATATGTTCGAAAATTAATGAAATGTGTGCGAAAATCACAAAAAGTGTGCGGAACTTGAAATTTGTGTGCGATCTACTAACTTTTTGTGCGATTTACGATTGTGCCAATTAAAAAAGGAGGTGATCTCCTCCTTTTTTGAAAATCAAGCTTTCCCATAAATATCTATCTTCTATCCCAGAAGCGTTGTGTAGCAATAGCTTGAAGGAAATCCCTTTCAAAGTTTGGATTACCTGATGCAAATACAACACCTGCTAAATTATTTTTTGAGGAACGACGGATATAGGATTGACCAGTTGAGGCTACTCCAATCGGTTTAAAATGTGAGTAGGCATGTTGCACATAATCAAATACGTTTTGCATAAATCCTGCTTGGTTTTGAGCATTTCCACCTACAATATAAACAGAATCAAATAAATATGGACTCGCCGTAATAAATGTGTGGGTAACTTCTATTTTCGTTCCATCATCTCCTATGACAGAACCCAGTTTATCACTGACAATATCTACCCAAACACCATTATTTTTCAAAAATTCAATGGTGTCCTTTACTTCTTTCCCGTTAAAACCATCTCCAATTACTACACCAACCCATTGGGTTTGTGCATATTTCGGAGTATTTTCTTGACTTAGTGAAGGATAGCTTGTTGAAACAGGAACATGGTTACCACTTGGACGACTAACCCCTATATTATCTGCAACAATATCAGCGAGGCCTTTATCCACATTGACTAATAAATCGACGTTTCTTTGGCGTACTGATTCACTTACTACTTTACCAAGTTGGTAACTAAATCCATCTATCGTATGTTGTTTTTCTATTGGTGTTAAGCTATTCCAAAAAATTCGTACTTGCGAAAAGACATCATCAAATGATTTGCTGCGCCATCTGCCGACTCGTCCTTCGACTCGTTTCGGATACTCGAGATAGCCGCCTTTTTGTGGTGGTGTCGTGTACGGTGTATTATTGGCAAGCTCATTATTTCGGTAGTTGACATGGTCAACATCAATCCGATACCGCATATATCCACGACGTGTATTGTTATGGAATGGACAAAGTGGTTTATTTATCGGCAATTCATCGTAATTGGCGCTACCAAGTCGATGATGTTGTGTATCACGATAGGCAAATAAACGACCTTGTAATACCGGATCATTAGAAAAATCAATACCTGGAACTACGTTGGCTGGGTTGAATGCAACCATTTCGGATTCTGTATGGTAATTTTCAATGTTTCGATTTAATGTCAACTTTCCAACTTTTTGAACAGGAATTAATTCTTCTGGCCAAAACTTTGCAGGATCAAGAATATCGAAATCATACTTAAATTCATCTTCCATCGGAATGAGCTGAACACCTAATTCATATTCAGGATATTGTCCAGCATCAATAGCTCTACGTAAATCTTTACGATGATAATCAGGATCGATACCTCCAAGTTTTATTGCTTCATCTTGTAGTAATGAATGAACACCAAGAACAGGTTTCCAAACAAAACGTACAAAGGTCGCAACGTTCTGTTCATTCACAAATAAATAAGTATTGATGGACCAAGACTCCATCATTCGATAACTTCTTAAAATGCCACGTGGAGACATAATCCACGTCACCATATGGAGTGATTCTGGGTTACTTGCAACATAGTCCCAAAACCGATCATGAGCTCCTGTACCAGTAGGGATGTCATCGTCTTGCTTCGATTGATACGCATGAATCACATCTGGGAATTTCATCGGATCCTGTACAATAAGAACAGGCATTGCAATTGTTGTTAGGTCGTAGTTCCCTTCCTCTGTATAAAACTTAACTCCTTTACATCGTAAATCTCTTACTGTATCATAAGAACCCTTTGGTCCTTGTACAGTAGAAAAACGACAAGTAACAGGCGTCTTTTTTCCAGCTTCCTGTAAAAAACAGGCCTTAGTGACATGCTTCATAGATTGATAACATTCAAACTCTCCGTGGGCACTATATCCCCTTGCATGCACAACTCGTTCTGGAATCTCTTCCCTGCTAAAATGACCGAATTTTTCAAAGTAGTACCAATCCTGCATTAACCCTGGGCCACGTTCACCTGCTTTTAAAATTTCACTATCATTTGCAAATTTTAAATCTTGTTTTGTTGTTAACGGTTTTCCAGTATTTTGGATGCGATATTTATTTAATTGCTGTTGTTTTGCATCATCATTAACTTGCTTCTTATTTCTTGAATTTTTCTCGTCCATGTTTCTCACCCGCCTCAATAGTTTTAATCCATTTATATACTTATGAAAGTTTTTATCATTTAGAACAATGGACTAGCTATGATGTTTCATTGTGATATAAATGGATAGCACCACGGCTCTAATGATAATGAAAAGAAGATTGGCGGTCCGCTTCACAAGTAGAATCACTAAATTAACTTGTATAAAAAGTAACATGATTTACTAATCACTGGTGGTTTGGTTCAAGGTTCCAAAAGTAAATGTTTCGCATATAACCTATAGTGAACAAAAAACAAATAATTTAAATGATAAACATCTATTTACTAAGAAGTTAAAATGGCGAAATTATTAAGGAACATAGCCCAAGAAATACGTAGTGTTAATTACGATATTTTTGCTACTTATAACACAATATTGCTTGATAAAGATGTCAGCTATATTGAAAAAATAAGAGAATAATATTATTTAGAAATATCTAATATAGAGGATAAAGAATTAAAAAGCAATTTATCATCATTATTTGAAAGAAAATGGAATGTTTCGTTAGAAGAAGTCATCAAAAAATGTAAAGCAAAATTATAAATGCTTATGGAAGATGTCTAAAACCGTCTTTAATTCCTCAACTGAAATTTGTCCAGGAGCAGATATATCTTTCCCTGCTCCAAAGGTAAAGGCAGAACCAAACAATTCTCCGGCTAAACGACTGATCATTCCCGTTGCTCCCATAGAAATTGTTATGATTGGACGATCGGCATATTTTGTCTTCATCGTATATGTTGCATCTAAAAGTGTAATGACATCTTGTACAGAGTTAGGCATTACAGCAATTTTAGGAATATCCGCACCTAGTTCCTGCATTTGACGTAAGCGAGATATAATTTCATCTTTATCAGGAGTTTTAGTAAAATCATGATTTGACATAATAACATACACGCCATTTGCCTTTGCTGTTTCTTGAATGCTTTTAATGACTTCTTCTTTATTAAATAACTCAATATCAATAAAATCAATTTGACCGGTTAATATAGCGGCTTGGTTCAATTCTACATAATAATCATCGCTGATTACTTTATTTCCACCTTCTTTATGACTGCGAAATGTGAAAAGGAGAAGTTCATTAGAAAAAATAGCCCTTAACTCACGAAGTACATCTTTAACGCTTTGTATATTTTCAACTTCGTTGTAACAATCGACACGCCATTCAACCATATCTGGCTTAAGACGGTTAACGGCTTCTGCCTCATTTAAAATTTCTCTACTTGTCTTTCCAACAAGTGGAACAATAACTTTCGGTTTCCCTTCTCCGATCGTCATATTTTTCACTTGTAAGGTAGCCATTCCAATATGACCTCCATTAAAAAAGATTCACAAAGAATAGATTAATAGATCGATCAACATAAACTCGCATAATAACGCTAAATTTAAATAATAGAATTATTATAACAATGCAAGTTCAATCCAACAACCAAATATATTCATTCTTCTAAATCGATTAAAGATTTAATACCTTCATACCCTATGAATTTTATTTGATTCATCTAATCCACCAATCTTATGGCAACCCCATTAATCTATAACTTAAAGAGGACTAGTGACCATATTAAAAAAGCCCCACTATTTTAAAGAAGGAGCTTATCTTAAACGTATTAATCCTTTTCAAACAAATAGCGTACAACAACATTTCCGGCCGCTTTTGCTGCAACTAGAAGACAATCTTCGTCAATTTCAAATTTCGGATGATGGTTGAAGTAAGGTTGCTCAACCCCTTTTGGCGTGCAACCAATAAAGAAATAAGAACCTGGTATTTTTTCTAGATAATAAGCAAAATCATCAGACGGTGACATTCTCGGGAATTCGATTACCTCTTTTATCGTATGATCTTTATATTGTTCTATCATGAAGGTGCCGTCTTATTTTTATCATTTCGTCTTCTCGCTCTTCCAACATTCTCATTAATACTTTTCGCATCTTAATAAACTCCTTTTTTCTATTTCCCTTTACGATCATCGTTGATTCCAAAAGCAATTGAACTTAACTTTGACACATATAACAATAAAATTATTATTCGCAAAAATACTTCCTTACTTTAGATGCTGTACCGTAACTCGTGTGATGTAAAAAATAAGTTATCCCATCGATTATTTTATCAATTATATTTTTATCATCTCCATAAAATGCTCGCTTGTATTTATTTATCATGTTTCATCCTATTTGAATATGAGTGCAATCGGAAGTATATGTTAAATTTTGTAAATTTACATAGCAAAAAAGAGCGCTTGAACGCTCTTTTTGTTATAATTTTTGACCGCAGTTTGGGCAGAAGTTGGAACCCGTATTTTTTTCACCGCAGTTCGGACAAAAGTTTGGTTTTTTCGTACCTTCTGTTTGTTGTGGCTGACTTGATGCAACCTTTGATGATGGATCGTTTTCTTTTTCATCCATATCTTTCATCATTTCTTTCGCCATTTGCATTCCCAACATGGCACTGGTCATATCCGATGCTGCACCACTTCCTTGCATTTTCCCACTCGACATTCCATCTATGATAGAAACTTGCTTATATTTATTCATATCGCCGACCATACCAAAGGAAGCATTTTTCGTAACCATATCTTGGATTTCTTTCGGATAGTTGAAGCTCATAATATTAAATCGAGTAATCGTAAATCCATCGTCCATTACTTGCATATCTAAATCTTCGCGAATTCCTTTCGCAATTTCGTAAGCATTCGCTTGCAAGTTAAACATATCTTTTCCTTCTTTAGTTATCCACTTCATTAACAATTGATCTAAAATGGCTGTAATCCTGATTTTTACATCTTCAACTAAATAACTACTACGCACCCCTGCCACTTTATCAATTAAGGCAATATAGTCATTTACTTTAAATTGAAAAGTACCATTTGCCCGAATCGGCATTCCGCCAGGCATTCCAAGGGTAGGAATATTAATCGGATTTTTTGTACCCCATTTGACAGTAAATTCTTTCGTATTCACGAATAATACTTCAACACGCATTCCACTATTAAAACCGAATTTGAATCCTTTCAAAGTTGACAGAAATGGAATAATTTCCGATTCGATTTTATACTCTCCTTCATCGGTAAATATCCCTTCAATTTTCCCATTATTTATAAAAATGGCATCTTGGCCAGGACGAATAACTAATTTACTTCCTTTTTTAATTTCTTTATTTGCCCATTTCCAAAAAATCATATCATCGCGAAATTCTTCCCATTCTACAACATTTGCAAATTGGTTTTTAAAAAACGCCATCACTTTCGTTCCTTTCTATCATAATTGAGTACTCAACATTTGAAAATTGATCCCATATCGTAAATCTTTAACAATTAAAACTTGCGACCTCCACCACTAAAGGAATGTCCACCCGGAGTTGTACCGCCGCCACTGCCACTACTTTTTTGTGACGGTTTCTTTTGTTTTGTGACTACTGTACGAATATATCGATCTTTTTCCTGTAGAACCCGTGATTTCTTCGTATCTAAGTATGTTCGTGACGTAACGGTGACACGCCCACCTACATTTAAGGCTAATCCGACGACAACAATCGCACCAATTCCTAATGATACAAGTATTTGAAACCACCACTGTAAATACCATTTTGCAGGCTCACGCCCCATATAGTCATTTACTTGATAAAGATATTCTCTAAAAGCTTCATAATAATTTCCGTTTGATAAATAGGGCGTAACCTCATCTAATATTTGATCGATACGTTTTTCATCGATATATAGTTTTCCTTTATAAAAGGCTGACAAATAAACATCACGATGTTTCATATCTAGAGATAATATAGTGGCATTCCATTTTGATAATCCTTGTTCATCAATTTTTTCATCATAAAAATTAGCCATATAATCTTTTATATATAGACCGTTCGTTTCATTCGTCGTTAATATAAGAAAGTCCGTATCCCACTTTTCACCTAGCTCTGTCGCTAACGATTCTAGTTCAGCAACTTCACGATGACTGAGAATACCTGCTTCATCATATACTTTACGGTCAATAGCTTTGACCTGTTCAAAAAAAGGAATAAAGCAAATAAAAGTAAACATAATGATTGCCATGAAATAAATGTAAACTTTTTTCATTTTTATAAAAAGCCACCCCCCATAATGAGGATTATAATACGAAAGACAAACAATGATGCCACCGATACGCCACCAAACCAACTGGCAACCTTTCCCCAACTAATTGGTGGTTTTCCAACGACTTTCCCTGTGTTTCCATTCATCGCAAATGTATATTCTGATTTTTCGTAGTCATAAACAACCATCCAAACTGGTAATAAAACATAATAGCTTTTCAACTTTTTCGTATCGATATCTTTATACCGGTAATTCACTGTTTCATACTCTCTAACCGTTGAACGAATATAATCTTCTATAAAACTATCAATTTTCTCGTTTACTCGAGGCAATAATTCTTGGTCGGTGTAATTGTATTTTTCAGCAATAAACCCTGCTAAATAAGGTGTTTTAAATTCTTTTAATTGATCGTATGGGAAGGGCTCTAATTTGTCCATTAACTCATCATTCATCTTTGCTGAAGCATCTACAGGAACTTTCAGATAATCAAGGTTTATATCACGAAAAATATCATAGTACTTTGTTTCCGTATAAATATAATCCCCATGGGAATATGTCCTTACCTTTGTTGCTGTACCAGAAACCTTTACTCGGCTATTTATGTCATATAACCAGAACGGTACATACATACCGGTAATACTTTTTACCCTATCAGCACTCATGAAACCTTTTGGTGTGAGCAATCCGTTTCGACACCATTTTTTAAATGCTTGAACGGCCTCATCTTTACTAATAGTGAAAGGAATCACTAAACTCGGTGCTAATGTTCCCGAAACACGGTCAGAAAGGACAACACCTGCCCCGCAAAAACTGCACTTTGTCGCCACTGTGTCGGCATCGGTTAAAAGGACAGCACCACAATTTTCACAATTATATTCTCTCGCTTCTTCCTCAGAAAAAGTAGTTGTAATGTTTTCTTCTGGTAGCGTTTCAATCGTTTCTTTCGTACCACAAGCCTCACATAATAATGTTCCAGACTCACTGTCATAGGCCATGTCATTACCACAGTTTGGACATTTATAATGGATGACCACGCAACCTGTCACCTCCAATTACGCTATAACTTGCATTTTATTTCTCGAATGGAGCTGCCTTTATGAGAAAGGCAGCTCCAAAAATTCTAGTCTTTTTTATCTAACCGCGCTTTTAAAGCTTCTAATTCAGCATCAACACTTGAACTAGATGGGTTGCTATCATATTTGCTCATTAAATCTTCAACATCGTCTTTTGGTTCTGCATTCAATTCGGCCATCGCATTGGCTTGATCTAAGGCAGTGTTAATTTTATCCTCCATACGATTAAAAGCAGAAAGGGAACTTTTCGCGTCTTCAGTAGAATCACCAATTTTATTCATTCTTTCTTTTGTTTTTGCAACAGCCCATTTTGCTTTTAACATTTTTCGTTTCGATTCTAATTCAGCAATATCGGATACAAGTTTATCGTGCATTTGTCGCATTTGTGAAGCATTATTTGCTGCGATATCATACATTTGTTGAAGTTGGGTTTCCTTTGCCGTTAATTGATTTTTCCGCTCGAGGAATTTCCTAGCGTCTCCTTCATTACCTGCTTCAAGTGCCTTAATAGCATAGTTTTCCATTTTTTGTATATCCTGTCGACATTCATCTAATTCACGTTTTGTCCGTCGTTCTTCAGCCATAACCGAAGCGGTTTCGGACTTCACTTTCCCTAAATCACGATTTAGATTTCGAAGATACTGGTCAATCATTTTTTCTGGATTTTCCGCCTTATCCAATAACGAATGTATATTGCTAGCCATAATATCTTTAAATCTTGTTAAAATACTCAATCTTATTCCTCCCCTTTTATCAACAACTGATAATATTTTAACGTATTTACAAATGAAAAAGTTTCATGTTTTTTAAGATTTTATAAAAAGGACTGACAAATTAGACTCCGCAAATAGCAGCGCTTTTTACAAAAAAGAAAAACCACAAATATTGATCATTCAATTTTTGTGGTTTTCTAAAAAAGGAAGTGGCTATATTTCTACTTGAAAAAAATGGACTTGATATCCGCCCTTACGTTTCCATACCTATGAACTTTTCACCATTCCTTCTGTTAATTTAATAACTTTTTCCTCAGAAAAAGTGGAGCCGATTTCCTCAATAATAAGAGTGTATCGAAGACCTTCTTCATCCCAAGTATATGCATTAATTTCTTTCATATATTCCGCATTTTGACCACGAATCTTCATATTATGATTGATTGCATACTCGTCTTCTTCAGGCGTTGGAAATATAGAAAGACTGATTTCTGAAATGTCATCTTCATATATATACGTGAGAGTAATTTCAGATTGATTGATGTCTCCACCCCTTTTGGTAATATCAACTTTATCTAATTTTACATTTTCCTCATTCAATACTAGAAATGACTGACCTAATTTTTCCTTGGCTTCTTCAATTGTTCCTTCCGTTTCATTTAATTCAGCTTCTAGATTTATAAATTTAACATCGTCTGGTAAAGATATAATAAATGTATTGTCGGAAAATTTTGGTGTCGTATCAATGACTGAATACACACTCTCCATGCGAATACTTCCACTTGTATTAATACTTTTTACTATAAACCATGTTTTTTTATCAATCCAAAGCTCTATTTCTCCATATAATGAGTTTTTCTCCTTTGCCTTTAGTTTTATGTGGTGCGTATGGAAATCATTCACTTTTTCTTCACCAAGATACTCATATTCATGACTCCCTTTTAAATTTTCTAATAAGGTAATAACATTTTCTTTAGGACTTCGATTCGGTATTTCCAAAGTTTCTATATCATTTACAATCATTGCCTTATTTTCTATTTTGTCATAAGCAGTCATCGTTTTACCATCATTTATTAAAATTTCTTCCCCACCTGTCTGTACGTTTTTCATAATCACTTTTACCTTTTCTCCACTTCTCTTTTCTTCCATAATACTATGCTCAATTAGTTCGTTATTTTCATATGTTTTTAGTTCGGCTTCTGCATAATACGATTGAAAATTTTGATCTTCCGCTAGTACTTTCTCAATGATTTCATCTGTTCGCAAAGTGGATTCCTCCGAACAGCCTGTTAGTAAAATTCCAACACTTACAAACAAAATGAGAATTATTTTTTGTAAATTCATTTATAATTCACCCTTCCTTTAACCAACATGCCGCGAGTGTACCATAGTTTGGATGTGACCATAATTTTATTTTTCCTCCATGTTGTTCCATAATCATCTTTGCAATACTTAACCCGAGCCCCGAAGTCCCGCCTTGCCCTCTGGCTTCTTCAAGTTGGACAAAGGGTTCGAATACATTATCTAAGTCTTTTTTTGAAATTTCCTTTCCTTCATTTTGAATGAGAATGATGGTTCCATTTTTCCGCCAGGATTCAAGTTCCCAAATAAAAGGTGCAAATATCCATGTCGGTAGCGGGTTTGATTGTGAAATTGCAGCGAGCCATATATTTTTTCCTTTATCTGTATAACGAATCGCATTGGACATTAAATTATCAACCACTCGAATCATTTGTTTAACATTAACTGAAATATGAGCGGACACATTTTGTTCGACAGTTAAGTTGATCCCTCTTTCACGACAGGTTCCTTCATATCCCCCCAATAACATATCGAAAAACTCTTCCCCATCAACGTCAACAAATTCAATTTTTTTCGCAGTCGATTTTAACTTTGTAAATACATTTAAATCATCGACCATCTCTTTCATGTAATCCAATTTTTCAAAAATAATAGCACGATATACTTCCATTTCTTGATCCGACAATTCTTGACTTCTACTTATCGCTTCAAAATAAGCACGTATCGCTGTTAGCGGGGTTTTTAAATCATGGGATAAAGCAGCGATGATATATTCTTTTTCCTGTTGTTGCTTTTTAATTTCCTTATTCTTTGCTTCAATTTCTTCCCGCATTTTTGAAAAATGAGCCATTAACTCTCCAATTTCATCTTTCGTTTGAGGTAGTTTTATTCTCCTACTTTTTCCTTTTGCAAAAGCATTCATTTCTTCTTTTAATAGGTGTAACGGTCGATTCAATTTACGATTTAAGAGAATTATCACACACCCATAAATGACCATGAAAGTTATGACTAGACATCCACCGAGAATCAATGTCCGATTTTGAACACCCTCTAACCAAATATCACGTGTCATTGTAATCTCATAAATCCCAATCAGATTATTTTCATTAAAAACCGGCTTCTTGTATGTGTACGTACGGTAATCCTTTTTTAAAACGTTTAAATCTTGATAAGTAAAATTTCGTCGGTGAACAGAATAGATTTCAACACCGGTGTTATCAATTGTTGAATATAGCTTTAAGCCATCGTCACGATACAACTTAATGTTCATAGATGAGTCAACTATGTCTTGTAATTCTCGATAGTTTTCTACATCTTGTACCTGGTAATAAGAGGGATTAGATAAAATTGAATCTAACTTGGTTACTTTATCCATTGCTTCCATATATTCTTTAAAATCACGTTTTTCATCAAAATGTAATAAACTTATATAGAAAAAATAAAGGACGATTATAGGTAAGATCATAACAACAAGATAGCTAATCATAAGCCATGGTTTAATCTTCATCTTTTTCTTTCTCCAATAAAGCGATATCCGACACCCCACACCGTCTGGATAAACTTTGCTGTTTTTGCTTCATCTTTTATTTTTGTCCGTAAACCTTTCACATGAACTGTAACCGTGTTATTGCCATCGATGTCCTCCTGTTGCCAAACATGCTCATACAATTCTGACTTGCTAAAGGTCTTAAAAGGATTTTTTGCTAAAAGAAACAATAGTTCGAGTTCCTTCGCCGTTAAGTGAACCGGTTCACCGTTTAAAAAAACAATCTCATTTCGGAAGTCAATTCTTAAACCATGAAAGTATTCATGAATATTTGGCTGATCAGTATTTAAATAACGTCTGTATCTGCGCAGTTGGGCATTTATTCGTGCTGTTAATTCATCAAGACGAAACGGTTTTGTTATATAATCATCGGCACCTAACTCAAGACCGTTAATTTTACTATCGACTTCCGTTTTCGCGCTGATGATTAATATCGGAAGATCACTTTCAAGTCGAATAGTTTTACATAATGTAAACCCGTCCATTTCAGGTAACATGAGATCAATAAGTACAATTTGATAATTCTCTGATTTAAAATCCTCCCACCCTTCTTTACCAGTCGAGGCCCAAGTAACAAAATAACCTTCCTTCCTTAGATGGTCACATAAAATACGGGCAATTGATGCATCATCTTCAACAAGTAAAATTTTCTCTCTATTATCCATTTCGTATCCCTCTTTCTATTTCGATTATAAATGTCACTAAAAATGATCATACAATTCTTTATTTTTATTTAATAAATCGTTTTCAAACGATCTACATGTTGAAAGTATCTTGTTCTTTGCTTGATCGTCATCCAAAAAGACTTTTTTGATAATGAGAAATTTATTCAGAATACGTAAATGTAAATGAACCAAGACTTTACTTTTAAACGGGGATTGTCATTTGCTGCTCTTAAAAAATATACGGACACCGTATCTTAATGTTTGGTGTCCGTCAAAACAAATGATTCATTTTAAATAGGAGAACGTAAATGATTGAAATTAAATTCTTATAAAAAGTTCTTTAACCAAAGACCAATAGCTGTACCCGCATAATTCCCGATAATATAACCTAATGTTCCGACGAGCAAGATCGGTCCAACAAGTTTTGTCCATCCTTTTGAAATTGCCATCGCCGCAGCAGTTGTCGGTCCACCAATATTTGCATTACTTGCCAGAATAATTTCTTCCAATGAGAATTTCGTCACTTTACCAACACCAAAGGAAACGATCATATTAATCAACACCATGATTGTGACAAAGACAAATATAAGCGGTGCATTTTGTAAGATCAACGGAAGAGAAGCAGGAACACCTATAACGACAAAGAAAATATAGATTAAATATGTCCCAATTTCCTGAGCTCCATTTATACTTTCAAAATAACGAGGGAAAACCGTCACGAGAAGCATCGTCAGTGTCGTTAACATTAAATAGTTATCACCCAATATTCCATTTAATACATTGAAAAATATACTTACGTTTTCTCCAGATGGAATCAAATGGTCAAAATACGAAGCAATCGTAAAGGATATCGCTACAATGCCAAAAGCTGTACCAACTGCTTTACTGATATCTAATAATGACATGTCCTTACGTTCCCAATATGAAGCAGCTAAGTTCTTATCAGAATGGTTACTTCTTTCTACTTCATCTATATGGGGGGTACGATATTTATTACGAAAAAATTGTAGTGTTGGAAGTAGTATCAATACAAGAAAATAAATTGCCATGAGTAAATTATCGGCAACAACAGTTGCTGAAACAAGTTCACCTGGCGTTTCAAATTTTGTAGCCATCGCAGCAAAGTTTACACTTCCACCGATATAAGAACCAGTCATCATGGCTGTAATCTTATCTAAGCTAGGAATATATTGTTTCAGCACGAAAAATAATCCTACAATTGCTCCGGCTACTGTTCCAATTGAACTGATTAAGAAAATCAAAAGTAGTCTACCGCTTTCTTTCCATATTTTGAATATGTTAGAACGAAACAACAGTAATGGTATAGCAAGTGGTACTACATATCCCCAGACCGTATCATAAACGGGAGATTCCGTAGGGATAATATTAAAGTTTGCTAATAACATGGCTCCAACAAGTGCGATAATCGCACCGGATATTCTGGAAGCCCATTTGTATTTTTGCTCTAAATATATACTAACAGCTGCCCAGCCTGCTAAAAACCCCCATAATAGCCATGTATCGTCTGGCTGTATCAGTGTATTCATTTTTCCATCCTCCATTTTCTCTTTAATAAAAAAATTCTTTCAGCTATAAAACTTATAGGAAGCAATGCTTGTTTTACTTAGCTTTCCAAATGAAGATTCCCTGCTACATCCTGATAAGTGAATTCTAAATATTGCCATGTAGGTACCCTATCTTGACCAAACTTTCATAAAATTGCAACACGCATTGTCCTTTTCCCATAATAAATGAATGTGTTATTTTGTGTCAACGATTGGTAATAACCCGGATTCAAATATAGATACGGGCTTTAAAAAATAAAAAAAACACTCATCGTGAGTGTTTTTTCAGTAAGTTTATTCAATTGAACAAGTATTTTCTTAATTATTTCTGACACTTATTAACATGCTTTTTTGTGAAATAATGTTACCGTTTTCGAAATATACTCTAGGGACACGATGTCCGATTAAGCATGCTGTTTCATAATGAATGGTATTCATGATCTTCGCTACTTCACCTATAGGAATATGTCCTTCCTTCGGATCTCCAAAAATCGTAATTACATCGTCGGTTGTTACATTTGGAATATGACTTACATCTATCATTGATTGGTCCATACAGATTCGCCCAACAATCGGTGCCTTTTTATTTTTTAAGGTAACATAGCCTTTGTTTGATAACAATCGTGATAAACCATCCGCATATCCAATCGGCATCGTTGCAATCAATGCATCTTCTTGCGGTACAAACGTGCATCCGTAACTAATAGGTTCCTTTTCTTTAACCGTTTTAAAATAAACAGGTTTTGTTTTTAAACTCATAGCCGGACGTAAAGAAATGAAAGATTCTAAATGTTCCTCCGGATATAAACCATATAGACTGACACCTACACGGACCATATCCAAATGCATTTCGGGGAATTGAATGGTCGCTGCGCTGTTACAACAATGTTTAAGGGGAATGTACACACCGTTATTTTCTAAATATGTTACAACTTCGAGAAACTTATTAAATTGATAGTTCGTATACGTCCCATCTTGGTTATCCGCATCTGCAAAATGAGTATAAATCCCTTCTATATGAACAAAATTTGAATCAATCTTTTGCACAAGTGCATATGCATCTTCCGGATCTTTTATCCCGATCCTGTGCATTCCGCTATCAATCTTTACATGTATGTTAACTTTTGTTTTTAATCTATTAGCTACCTCTTGGATCTTATCAATTACTTCGCTAGTAAAAACAGTTAACGTTATTTCATTTTCAATTGCTTTTTTTACGGACTCAGGAGGAGTATAACCTAGTACTAAAATAGGAGTTTCTATTCCTGCCCTTCGTAATATTAAGGCTTCATCAAGTATGGCAACAGCAATATAGTCCGCTCCAGCTTTAAGCGCGGCTTTTGCTACTTCTACACTACCATGGCCATAACCATCAGCTTTTACTACCGCCATTAATTTCGTCTTATTTGATATATATTTTTTAAATGAAGCTACATTATATTGTATAGCATCTAATGAAATTTCTACCCAAGCATTCCGATAACTACCAAATTTCATGCTCTTCTCCCCTTTGAATAAAAAAGAGGAGCTGTCCAGATTACAGCCCCTCCTCACTTTTTAAACTGTTACTGCATATTTAACTACTTCATCGACTGGAACATATTCATAGCCAAGATCGTCTGCTACAGCTTTATTTGTTACTTTTCCAGCAATGACATTAACACCTGTTTTAATTGGTGCAATATCTTCAATCGCTTTCTCTACACCTTTTTGAGCGATTTGAATAGCATATGGTACTGTAACATTCGTTAGACCAACAGTCGCTGTTCTTGGAACTGAACCTGGAATATTCGGAACTGCATAGTGTAGTACACCATGTTTTACTTCAATTGGGTTATCATGTGAAGTTGGTTCATTGATCGTTTCAAAGTTTCCACCTTGGTCAATCGCAACGTCCACGATAACTGAACCAGGTTGCATAGACTTAACCATTTCCTCTGTAACAAGTTTTGGTGCTCTTCTACCAGGAATTAATACTGAACCGATAACAACATCAGATTCCTTCACAGCTTCTGCAATGTTATAAGAATTTGACATTAATGTTTGAACTTGGTTACCAAAAATTTCTTCCAATTGACGTAGGCGAGCTGGATTCAAGTCGATAATCGTGACATCTGCACCTAAACCAATCGCTACTCTAGCCGCATTCTCACCAACAACACCTCCGCCAATAATGGTTACTTTTCCACGTTTTACACCTGGTATACCACTTAATAAAATGCCTTTACCGCCTTTTGATTTCTCTAAAAATTGTGCACCGATTTGTGCAGCCATACGACCGGCAACTTCACTCATAGGTGTAAGCAAAGGAAGTGTATTATTTACAGTAATTGTTTCATATGCAATAGCCGTTACTTCATTTTCAACTAACGCTTTTGTTAATTCAGGTTCAGCTGCTAAATGAAGGTATGTGAAAAGGATTAAACCTTTACGGAAATATTTATACTCGGCTTCAAGCGGTTCTTTAACTTTCATGATCATATCAGCTTTCGCCCATATCTCTGAAGCGCTTTCAATTATTTCAGCACCAGCTGCTCTATATTCATCATCAGAAAAACTACTGCCTAAACCAGCACCAGATTCTATTATAACCGTTTGACCAGCATTAACTAAGTTCACTACACCAGCAGGAGTTAAAGCAACACGATTTTCATTGTTTTTTATTTCCTTAGGTACCCCAATAATCATACTCTCCACATCTCCTCTAATTGAATTTACACTTTAATCATAATTCTTTTCTAAAATAATTTCATTATTTAAAAGAATAAAATTAAGAGTGGGGGTTTGTGAATTTACACAATTAGTGATAAACTTTGTGAATCAGTAAATCAAGATATAAGTTCGTTTTAAGACTTGAATCGTTTAAATCAATCTCACATATTTCAGCTATCCTCTTTAAGCGATAGTTCATCGTATTTGAGTGAACATGAATCTTTTTTGCAGCCAAGTTAATATTACTATCATTTTTTAAATATACTCGTAAAGAATTTAGTAAATCCGTATTATTCTCTTCATCATACTCTTTTAACTTTTCAATGACTTCATTTCGATAATTTTCTTTCATTCTAATTCGATATAAATCATCTAGAAATTGATAAATCCCTAGATCTTGATATAAATAAACATTTTCAAGCTCGTTAGGAAATTTCCTTTTCAGCTCTAATACTTTATTGGCCTGCTTATAGCTATAATGTAATGATGATGGAGTATCATATATCAATCCACTACTTCCTATCACATGATCGATTTGTAGTCGATTACAAAGCCTATCAATAAATGTCTGAATATACTCATGAATAGCAGATTTTGTATCGTTTTCTTTTTTTAATTGAACAAGTAAAATGAGCTGATGTTGATCAAAGAAACGGCCAACAATGTTGACTTTGCTCAGCGTTTCCACTAAATAAAAAGCATGTTTTTTTACCAAGTCAGTTACAGATTCTACTTTTTCAAAATCGATAATAACAATGGACAATTTTCCACTTAAATTCATATCAAATTGTTTTGCTAATTCATGAATTTTATTTTCTTCTTTAAAATCACCCAAAAGCAACTGCCAAAAAAAATCGCGATACTGCTTTTTACTTTTTCCTGTTTTATTACGGACATATAAAAAATATTTTTTCGCAAATTTTGAAGCTTCAATAAACAACTCTAAATCATCGTTTCTTATTGTTTTTTCCTCTATATGTGCCCATATAAACCCTAAAATTTCATCATTTTCTCGAATAGAAACAGTAACTCTATTTCCTAAACCAACACTAGGAATTGCTGGTATTATAACGGGTTTATCACTTTCTAATAGTTTTTTCATAATCCCTTTTTTCCATAAACCATCGATTACTTTATTTGGTACTTTTCTTTGAATAATGGTAGAAAGTCGCGCTTCATCAATATTTTCATTGTGTTTGCTATATGAAATTAAATGATGATTTGCATCCTCTATTGTTATTGGACAATCTAAAACTTCAGCAAGGAAATCTGCTAATTTTTCCGGATACTTATAAATTTCGCTATTCAGTGCTTCATATAATCGTTGTTTTCTTGATGTATGGCTCAAACAGTACCCCTCCATTCTTAAAAACGGAAAAAAGTAGATATCTTCCTCTATAATATGTCCCTTTCTATTATTAAAATATAAAGAATATATATTTGTCCAATTCCACAAATAAGAAAGATTAATTTTTATTTTTTAAATAAATGAATCTTTCCAGCTTTTTTGATATATTATTATCAAAGGGGGTTATTTTTCTAAAAAAATATTTTGAAAAAGGGAGATTTGAAGTCAAACGGGGAGGAATCTTGATGAAAGATATCTTAAAAATTGGAAGCGCTTTTATAGGGATAATCGTCGGCGCTGGATTTGCTTCAGGCCAAGAAGTTTTGCAATATTTTACTAGTTTTGGGATAATGGGTATTTTTAGCGCTATTATTTCAGCAGCTTTATTTGCTTATTGTGGGATGGTACTAGTCTGGTTAGGAAGTAAAACAGGAACAAATTCCCATAAAAGTGTTATCTATCAATTAAGTGGTCGGATTGTAGGAACAATCATTGATTATATATTAATTTTAACTCTTTTCGGTATTGGAGTTGTTATGATCGCCGGTGCTGGCTCAAACTTACACCAACAGTTCGGACTTCCTTACTTTGTTGGGACATTAATCATGACGTTACTAGTATTTTTTATCGGTCTTTTTAATACTGATCGAGTTGTTGCAGTCATTAGTAGTCTAACACCATTTCTAGTTCTATTTGTCATTATCGTTGCGATCTATTGTATATTTACTTTAGATACTTCCTTTTCCACTTTAAATAACATTGCAAAAGAAACACCTACTTCACTTCCGAATTGGTTTATTTCAGGTATTAACTATGCTTCCTTTAATATTGCAGTTGGGGCTTCCATGGCTATTGTTATGGGGGGATCGGAAAAAAATCAAAAAACAGCTGCTTTAGGTGGCCTTATCGGTGGACTTGGTATTGGAGGTCTAATTATATTAATTCATTTTGCTCTCTTCTCAAAAATTGAAAGCGTTGCAGCGTTAGACTTACCACTCCTTGGAATTGTAAATTCTATATCACCTGTTTTAGGCTTTACCATGTCCATTGTCATATTTGGAATGATTTTTAGTACAGCAATGGGAATGTTCTACGGATTTGTAGCTCGTTTTGTAGAAACAGACACACCAAAATTTAGAGCTGTATTAGCAGGGGTGATGATTGTATCCTTTGGATTAAGTTTTATCGGATTTACTGATTTAATTGCTTACTTCTATCCACTTATAGGTTATCTAGGACTTGTATTAATTGTCGTATTATTTATCGCGCCAATTAAAATGAAAAAAAATCATCAGATGAATTCTGAAATTAATCATGACCATAAAAATAAATTGGCAAAATAAGTATATGAAAGAATAAAAGAAAAACAAAATCAAGTCTGTTGTTTGAATTTTCAAAAAATAGAACAATATAGACGTTAATTATATTCATAAAATAAAAAGCTCCTCATTATCTGATTCGTGAGGAGCTTTATCTTTTTTACGATGAAAAAATTTTTTTGAAGGATTAACTCAACAATTCTACTAATTCCTTTAAATCTGTTACTTCTCCTACGTTTCCAGGGAAAATAATATAAGGCATATTTGGATACTTACTATTTTCATCTGTTAACCATACAGGAATGCCGGGTAATGCCTGTCCTAATACGAGTGCCTTTCTCACATTTAATGCATCTGTCCCAATTTGTGATGAAGTTATTCCACCTTTGGCAATAATATATTTTGGTTTGCATCTAAGACTACGAATAATTCTTGTCAAACCTTTGGAAATTTTTACCGATATGGCCAATTGCTTTTCCTCTATGCCAGTCGCGAGCTTTAATTGTTTTCTCTTCGTAAAAATTACACATGTTTGTCCATCTGAAATGCTTTCGTCCAACTCCTTAATTTTCTTTGTTATTTCCCCTTCCAATTTTTCATTATTTAAAGTGAGGTCACTATTAAATTCAATCGGTTTTACAAAATCAAGTTTTAATAATTCCTGTAATTGTTGTGTCGTTTTTTGGACGTAGGAACCTACAATAATCAATCCGCCACCATCACTATTTGAATTAATCATTTTTTCCTTCGAAAGTAGATCTTGATCTGAAATATTTCCAATGACTTTTGTAAAAGATGCAGCTGTTCGGAACAAAAATCGTTTTCCTTGTTTTAATGCATTAACAATTGCAATAGACAAAACTTTTAAATCATCATCGGAAATCGCATTGACAACAATTTTATTAAAATTGTTAACTTGTAAAAGTTGTTTCGTAATTTTATCTATGTTGAACGAACGTAAATCTTCCAAAGAAATATATGTTACATTCTCCTTTTTATAGATTCCATTTGATTTTTCTTCAATATAATCCCCAAGATGACTACTCTTAAATCCAAATGTGCGGTCTTGAGCAAATTCTGTATCCCCTACTGGAATAAGTTTATCTTTTATTTTTACATAATGAATGTTTTCAATCGTAAACCTTCCACCCTCTTTAAAAAAGGGAATAATAAACTCACCATCGAATGGCTTGCTTAATGTCTTATTTATCGTTTCCGATTCCAGGGGAAAATGTCCACGTAAGGTAGAATCTCCTCTACTTACGATAATATATGGCTGATTCAATTGATTCGAGATTTTTTCAATCTTAATCATAATGTCTTGATGAACTTGAACTGTTTTTTCCCTAGAGAAGGCTCGAGAATTTGTTAAAATAAAAAACATTTGATTGTCTGATTGAAATCCTTCCAAGATTGATTCCTCTTCCCAATTTGTATAGACGTGAACGCCATGTACCTTTTGAATGCCAGTCGGATCGTCATCTAATATGACAATCTTATAAGGGAACTGTTTTAACGCTTCCTGATAGCGTTCATTTAAAACCGTTTGATTATAATTAGAAAATTGATATAAAGTTCTAAGTTCCAAATGAAGCACTCCTTCCAAAATCAGTAAAAATGAAGGAACGAATGTTCTTATACTACTATTGTAAACGCTTAATCTATCTTTGTATATTCATATGCAAAATAAGTTTTGAAGATCTTGAAACCTTCTTGTTATTTTTTGCTTGTTAAAGGTAAGCCCAGTATGGTTTTTAACCAGTATATGAAATATTGGTATAAGAACGTGTTAAAACAGAATGGTAGTTTTTAATAAGAATTACCTTTTGTTTCTAATCACCTCAAAAAAGGCATATCGTTGATAAACTTGACGTTCTCATTGTTTTCACTATGCAACAAATGCAGATCATGTACCAACTTAAGTACTATTCATTTTTTCTACTATTCCTTTCTTCCTGTTTTTAAAATTTTCAGAGGATTTTTATATTTCTAAGAGAATATTAATCTCTTAGAAATATGGAAAGGATGTGCATAAATTGAAAAGATTAAAATACGTTAGCTTATTACTTATACTCTTCATGATGATGGCAACACCCGTTTTTGCTGCTCCGGGAGGTTCAGAACAAGCATTTGATAATAAAATTGTGAAAAGAATTAAAGTCGATAATATTTATCATCATATTCAATATTTATCTGAGGAAATTGGACCCCGGCCAGCAGGTTCAGAGGCAGAGCTTAAAACAGTAGAATATTTAGTGAATGAATTTAAAAGCTATGGTTATAATGAAGTGAATGTGCATAAGTTTACTTTTACATCCAGCGGTAATGAAATAACAGCGTATAATGTAGAAGCTGTGAAAAAACCAATGAAAAACCATGATACAGGGCAACAAATTATTGTAGGTGCCCATCATGATTCTGTTCCTGTAAGTCCTGGTGCAAATGACGATGCTTCAGGGACTGGGGCATTGCTTGAATTAGCACGAGTATTTGCCAACACGCCAACTGATACAACTATTAAATTCATTGCTTTTGGTGCAGAAGAAAACGGACTTTGGGGCTCAAGAAAGTATGCTGAAGCAATGCCTCAAGAAGAAGTGGAACGTACGGTTGCAATGTTTCAACTAGATATGATCGGTAGCGCTGATGCAGGAGATTTAGTCATGTTTACTGCTGACGGAGAAAAAAACCTTGTAACAGATTTAGGGGCAGCGGCAGGTTCACGCTTAAGTGAACTCATTCCATATAGTGAACTTGGACGAAGTGACCATGTCCCTTTCCATAATTTAGGGATCCCAGCTGCATTATTTATTCATACACCATTAGAACCGTGGTATCATACTGAAAATGATGTGATTGAACATATTAGTAAAGAAAAATTAAAAGATGTAGCCGATATTGTTGGTGCTGCCGTTCATCAAATTGCTAGAAAGGACACACCAGCACTTGAACGTTCCAGAGTTGCGCCGGTTCCAGTAGATTATTATTATGAAGAACCGAATTTATAAATTTCATTCAATTTGCTTTTAAACAAGTGGAGACCATTACTTCACTTGTTTTTTTATT
The DNA here is from genome assembly GCF_025660415.1 of Pallidibacillus thermolactis. Lineage (NCBI taxonomy): Bacteria > Bacillati > Bacillota > Bacilli > Caryophanales > Bacillaceae > Pallidibacillus > Pallidibacillus thermolactis. Next base: position 44,703 of record NZ_JAOUSE010000004.1, on the reverse strand, counting down.
GATTTCCAATACTTTTGTTGTCCATCTCGACTCCAAAAAATATAGATAGGACAGAAAGTAGTATCTAATAGCCTGACCGCCTATCCAACATTAAAAAAACAAAATTATCTTATTGTTTTTTCCTTAATGATATGTTCGTTAATTTTTTTCCAGAATACTTACAACACGAATCTCATCTTTAATGAGATCAGGTAGAGTGAGCAATAAAAACCCGTTTCCTTCCGAGCTTTTCCGATAACCAAGCGGTATTGTTCGTTTGATTAGTTGGGCAAAAATTTCAGATTCAATAAGTGGTCTTTCAAACTCTTTTTCACTTAAGTTGATAATTAAAGCTAAAGCACCTGCTACATGTGGAGCTGCCATAGATGTTCCCGTTAATTTTGCATATTTATTGTCAAGATAAGTTGATACAACATCAACACCAGGTGCGACAAGATCCACTTCATTATTCGTATTTGAAAAAGGGGCAAGCGAAAGCTCCATATCTACAGCACCCACACAAATAACTTCATTGTATGCTCCAGGATAAGCATATTCCCATGTATCTTCCCGTCCATCTCCTTCATTTCCTGCAGCAACGACAACAGAGACATCTTGATTTACAGCATTTTTAATCGCTTGATGTAATTCTGGTTCATCTTGGGGACCACCTAAAGACATACAGATCACACGCACTCTTTCATTATTTGGACCACGCCATTCTACTGCATAATTGATCGCTTCAATAATCCATTCATAATTACCAACACCATCTCCCGTTAACGCCTTTAAACTTAAAATTTGTGCTTTCGGGGCGACACCTGTTACTCCCGTTTCATTCAAGCTTGCTGCAATTGTTCCTGAAACATGGGTTCCGTGGCCATTATTGTCATCATATTGGTTTGGATCTCCATTATAATCCGTTGTAAAATTTCTTCCGCCTATAATTCGCTCTTTTAAATCTTGGTGATTCGTATCTATACCGGTATCAATTACCGCAACAATAATACCTTCACCGTAATCACTGTCTTCCCAAATAGCAGGAGCTTGTATTAATTCAACCCCCTCTGGCGTTTCATTCGTAGTTTCTACAATGGACTGAATGGTATAAGGAATTAACTTAACCTTTTTGTCGTTCATCGTATGCCTCCTTTTAAAATATTTTTTAAATTTACACTATAGAATATTTCATGGAGGTCATTTCTTAACATACAACCGATAATTGACAACTCTAGCATTTTCAGTAGAAAAACTTACTAATTGACCTCGACCACCCCCTGTAACTTTATGTTTTACTATTTTAACTAATAATTAGTTAAAATGTTGTTGAAAATTGTTGTAATAATCTATCAATTTTATTACGAATGATTCTATCGATTTAATCGTATTGAAAAATAGATTTTTAATCATCAATTATTATAAAACTTAAAGTTATTTTGTTAGGTGTCTTATAAAATAAAAGAGCTCCTGGACATGCCAGAAGCTCGATGAACGTTTGATTCAAAGCATCACCAATAGATGTAATCGATTTCATTGTTGGAACTTATCTATTCCAGCTCTTCTTTCAATAACTTTAAAGTCTCATCAAATTCTTTTTCCACTGCAGGAATTGGTTTATACGTGAGCTTACTAACCCAAACGGCAACGATTAAATTCAAAAGAAACCCTGGTACAATTTCATAGAGATAATCCCCTAGTGCTGTATTTCCCCATATAAATACAGTAACAGCACCGACAATCATCCCTGCTAGAGCTCCGTGACTAGTGAATCTCTTCCAATATAACGAAAGGAGGATGATCGGCCCAAAAGCTGCTCCAAATCCTGCCCAAGCAAAGGCAACTAAATTTAATATTGTATTCGTTTTTTCCAAAGCTAAAATTAGAGCCACAATCGACACCACTAAAACAGCAATTCGACCAAGTAAAATATATCGTTTTTCCGATGCATCAGCTTTATATATCGCTTTGTAAATATCCTCAACTAAAGCAGATGAAGTTACAATGAGTTGTGACGAAACGGTACTCATAATTGCTGCTAAAACAGCCGCTAATAAAATCCCTGCGATAAACGGATGAAATAAGATTTGTCCCATTTGGATAAATACGGCTTCAGGATCCGATAGTTCTACTCCTGTGTTTTGTTGGAAATAGGCAACTCCGACAAATGCTGTTGCGGCTGCACCTGCCAACGTTAAAATCATCCAGCCAATTCCGATTCGACGGGCCTGTTTCGTCTCTTTTGCCGTTCGAATCGCCATAAACCGAACAATAATATGTGGTTGTCCAAAATATCCTAATCCCCAAGCAAGGGATGAAATAACCCCAGAAACAGTTGCTGTTGCAGTTAAACTTAACCAATTAGGATTAAAATCTTTTACTGCACCAATCGTCTCGCTTAGTCCTCCAGTGGTGAATACACCCATGATTGGAAGTGAAATAAGTGCTAAAAACATAATTGTCCCCTGCACAAAGTCCGTGTAACTAACAGCAAGGAATCCTCCGACTAATGTATAAAGAATTATCACAGCACCAACAATAAATAATCCTAAATGATAGCTATAGCCAAAGGAACTTTCAAAAAACACTCCACTTGCCACAAAACCTGATGATACATAAAAAGTAAAATAGACTAAAATAATAATTCCGGATACAATCCGTAAAATTTTCGCATTTTCTTTAAAACGGTTATCAAAAAAACTTGGTATCGTAATTGAATCATTCGATATTTGAGTATATACCCTCAGTCGCGGTGCTACAATCTTCCAATTTAACCAGGCCCCTATGGTCAGGCCAATCGCAATCCACCATTCCACTAAGCCTGCAACATAAATGGCTCCTGGGAGGCCCATCAACAACCATTGTGACATATCTGCTGCTCCGGCACTTAATGCAGAAACAGCTGGACCAAGACTTCTCCCACCTAACATGTAATCATTGAGGTTATGAATGCGACGGTAGGCATAAAATCCTATGGCTATCATCGCAAGAAAATATAGAATGATGGCGAATAATTGAAAAGCACTCTCTGATAATTGCATATAATCCCCCCTGTTTCATTATATTATTTTATATTAGCATAAAATTACTATTATTGAAATATTCTTTATTTTTATAAAAAACTTCTAAAAGATTCGTTCTTTTCTTAAAAAAATTTGTCATATAAGTAATAGAAACTATCTTATTTTGCAACTCTTCATAAGTTTTTTGCCCTCTACAATAATTTTGTAATGTTTACCAGAAAGGGATATTATCAAAAAAATGTATGCGTTTATTCATTTTTACAAATAATCACGCTTTATTTTTATTTTTTCAATAAATTAATTATTACAGAATTTTGATATATTGTTTTTGAGGGGTATTTTCTTTCATCAATGGGAGACATTAGATAACAAGGGGGAAATTTTAAAATATGAAAGATATCTTAAAAATTGGAAGCGCTTTTATCGGGATTATTGTCGGAGCAGCCTTTGCATCCGGTCAAGAGATATTACAATATTTTACCAGTTTCGGATTAATTGGTTCTATTGGTGCAATAATTTCAACAGCAATTTTTGCTTATTGTGGGATGGTTCTCGTCTGGTTAGGAAGTCGTACAAAGGCTACTTCTCACAAAGAAGTAATTTATCAAGTAAGCGGTCGACTAGTAGGGACCATTATTGATTACGTTTTAATTTTTACACTTTTCGGTATGGGAATCTTAATGATTGCTGGTGCAGGTGCTAGTTTACACCAACAATTTGGTTTACCATACTTTGTGGGTTCCTTAATCATGACTTTACTAGTTTTTGTTTCTTCTCTATTTAACACCAGTCGTGTCGTTTCGATCATTAGTAGTGTATCACCATTTTTAATTATTTTAATTATCATTATTTCAGTATATACTCTTGTGACATTAGATAGCTCATTTGCATCGTTAAACAAATTAGCAACTGCTGTAGAAACACCTTCTTCACTTCCGAATTGGTTCGTCTCTAGCCTTAACTATGCTTGTATGAACCTTACACTAGGTGCATCTATGGCGATTATATCGGGAAGTACCATTAAGGATCCGAAAATCGCGGCTTTCGGTGGACTTGCTGGTGGTCTCGGACTAGGAATTTTAATTCAACTTGTCCACTTTGCCATCTTCATTAAAATTGAAGAAGTTGCCACTCTTGATATGCCGTTACTCGGTATTATCAATGAAATTTCACCAATCTTAGGAACAATAATGTCCATTGTCATTTTCGGAATGATATTTAATACAACAGTGAGTGTAGTCTACGGTTTTGTTGCACGACTTGCACAAACTGGTACAAAGAAATTTAATGTTATTTTAGTGATTGCACTGATCAGTGAATTTGGATTAAGTTTTATTGGTTTTACTGGTCTTGTTTCAAGTTTCCTTCCATTAGTCGGATATTTAGGTGTTATCTTAATTGTCGCACTAATAATTGCACCATTTAGACTGAAAAAAAACAACTCAGATTCTGAATTAAATTCAAATCAATCAAAAGATAAACTTGCATAATCAAGAGAAAACGACAGAACGTAGTAGCCCACTATGTTCTGTCGTTTTGTTTTAATAAATGACCGCTCTTAACTTCGGATGTTTTACAATTTGAACAATTGTAATAGCACCAATACTTTGGAAAAGAATTTTCACAATAAGTTGACTTAAAATCGCCACTGGGACAGCTTCCCACGGAATAAATCCAGCACCTAAAGGACTTAATCCTAAAATAACAAAAATAGCAGAATCTAAAAATCCTCCAACAATCCCACTTAAGAAGACTCTCCACCCAATGGACAATTTTAATCGTGTATAAATTTCCGTATCCGACGCCTCTGAAATTAAAAAGGATACGGCGGACGCCATTACAATCATTAAAGTATCACCTAATAAATAGGAAACAAAAGCTGATAAAACTAAAGCAGTGGCAATGAAAAGATATGTTAATTTACGACCATATTTATTTTGAACAATATCCCGAAATATAAATGTACATCCAATTAAAAACGTGCCAATTGGAATAATAAGTATACCGACTTCTAATGGTTGAAATGCTGCAGTCAACACATTCGCTAGAATAATAGAAGCTAAATATAAAAATACTCTCATTATACAATCTCCTTCAACACTGTGCTGTTTTTTTACTTTGAATATATTTTTCATACCCGTTTCTACGGAGGACACAAGCAGGACACGTTCCACAACCGTCGCCAATTATTCCCTCATAACAGGTTAATGTTTTTGTTTTAATTAAATCTAATATCCTTAACTCATCAGCTAACTTCCAAGTTTCCGCCTTATCCAACCACATTAAAGGTGTATGGATCACAAAATCTTGATCCATCGCTAAATTGATCGTAACATTTAATGATTTAATGAACGAATCACGACAATCCGGATAACCGCTGAAATCCGTTTCACTTACCCCTGTTACTAAGTGCTTGGCACCGACTTGACTGGCTAAGACTGCGGCAAAAGATAAAAAAAGTAAATTTCTTCCAGGTACAAAGGTTGATGGCAATTCGCCATTTTCCCCATTTTTCACTGCGATATTATTTCTTGTCAATGCATTCGGTGCAAGTTGATTTAATAAATCCATATTCAAAATGTAATGCTTAACACCAGTCTCTTTGGCTATAGCTTGGGCACATTCGATTTCTTTATTATGACGTTGGTTATAATCAAATGTGACAGCAACTACCTCTTTAAAGTTCTTTTTTGCCCAAAATAAACATGTTGTGCTATCTTGACCTCCACTAAACACAACAACTGCCTTTTCATCTTTTAACATGTAAGCTTCTCCTTTCTAAAGAAAAAAGCAGTACTAAGGGAAGTACTGCTTCTCACTTAGTTTTTTTATAGAGGGTGACTATAACCTCATAACAAACAAAAAAGCCATACTAACGAAAGTATGACATTCCTTAGTTTTTTATAGAGGGTAGCTAGAACCTCTGCCGCAAGTTGCGGACTTTCTATTTTATTTTCCACTATTAATAGAAACATAACATCGGATATTTTTCAAGAGAAATATTGAACATTATTTACCAGCAAAAGCATTGAAAGTTATATATAAATACAGACCACATCTTGGAAGATCAAATGATGATAAGCAAAACATACTTGCAAAGGTATACTTTGATTATTCACCTTTCTTAAGCAAAGTTTATAATAAAAGATAGTACAAATGAAATGGTGTAGGTAATATGGATAAAAGATCCTCCCTGACCATACTTAATTTCCAGTTTTTCTTTTACAATTTACAATAACAAAGAAGAAGGTAGAGTTGCATGGAACAAATAAAAACGCCGTTATATGATGCTTTAGAGAATTTTTATAAAAAAAATAAAATCTCTTTTCATGTTCCCGGTCATAAAAATGGACAAATATTTTTTACGCAAGGTCCATCTCTTTTTCAATCAGTACTTTCTATTGATGCTACCGAATTGACAGGCTTAGATGACTTACATGCACCCGAAGGTCCTATTCTCCAATCGCAATTCATGTTAGCAAATTTATATCGGGTAAAGAAAAGTTTCTTCCTCATAAATGGATCAACAGTAGGCAATTTAGCAATGATACAGGCAGTTTGTGAACCTGGTGATACAGTTTTTGTTCAAAGGAATTGTCACAAGTCGATTTTACATGGACTCATGCTAGCCAATGCAAATCCTGTTTTTTTAACTCCTAATTATTATGAAGATTGGGGTATAGCCGGCTCTCTTGATGCAATAACGGTATTAAAGGCACTTGAAAGTTATCCGAAGCCAAAAGCCATTATTTTAACTTATCCAAATTATTATGGTTTAGCGGAAGAAGAGAATGTAAAAAAGATTATCCATATAGCTCATGAAAAAAATATCCCTGTTCTTGTAGATGAAGCTCATGGTGCACACCTAACTTTAGCATATCCGTTTCCAAAAAGCTCCATATCATTTGGAGCAGATATCGTCGTTCACTCGGCACATAAAACATTACCTGCCATGACAATGGGCTCTTTTTTACATTTTAATAGTAATCTTATCGAAGAAACCCAAATTGAATTTTATTTACAAATGTTGCAATCCAGCAGTCCTTCCTATCCGATCATGGCATCCCTTGATTTATCAAGGGGCTATCTAGCATCATTTACTGAGGAAGATCAATCGTATTTGCTAAAAAAAATCAACGCGTTCAAAAACTTACTTTCTACTATTAAAGAGATTGAAATTTTAGCACCACCGGCTAATGTAACAATGGATCCGTTAAAAGTTACTATTCGTTCCACAACAGGCTTAAGTGGCTATGAATTACAAAAATTACTTGAAGAAAAAGGAATCTACACTGAATTAGCAGATCCGCAAAATGTGTTGTTCGTTCTGCCGCTTTTAAAACGTGAAGAAGAGTATCCTTTTAAACAAACTGTTGAGTTAATTCAATCAGCAGTGAAAAACCAAGTAAAATCCAAGGTAAACGCTCCATCATTTCATTGGAAAGAAATCGAAATGATGACAAATTTAGAAATCCCCTATAGTGAAATGCGAAAACGTTCGAAAAAACAAACTCCATTTAAAGAGGCCATTGGCAAAATCGCTGGAGAAATGATTATACCTTACCCACCAGGAATTCCACTCATTATGTTAGGGGAACGAATTACAATAGAAAAAATAAACACCCTCGAAAAGTTAATTTCACTCGGTTCTAGATTTCATGGTGGAACTGGTTTAGAAAATGAGAAACTCGTTCTTTTTGAAAAATAAATAAAACGAAAAATGCTGGCCAACACCCTAATAGTATGGCCAGCATTCCAATCATTTCATATTATTTTAGATTTCCAGGTACAGATTTCAAAATTCTCCCATCTGCTGCTTTTTTCACTGGAGACTTTGCAGGACGAATAACTTTCATTCATCTCACCACCTTTCATGGTAAACTTTTAATCTATTAAACCGTAGCTTTTGCTTTCTCTTCTTGCATTAAACTATTTTTCCAGATTAGGTTTAATACTTTACGTACATTTCGTTTTTCATATGGACAAGGTCTTTCTCCTGTCACAACACGATACCATGGACAATGATTTCCTTGACAAGCTGGACGGAAGAAGCAAGATTGACAGCCACTATCGTTTTCTTCACCATTTGTTACCCAGAAAGCAAGTTTGTCATAATCAAGATCTAATGTACCATCTTCATAGATATGACCTACTTTGTTTACATCTTCATCTAAAACCGTTGTACATTTATAAACTTGTCCGTCTGAACCAATGACTAAAGAATTCGGCTTAGCTGCATAACAAACGGATGCGGTTGGCATCATAGATCCAGCTACAATTGGACTCATACTCACCCCTTGTTGTACCGCTTCTTCTTGGAAATCCCATATTTTTTGATTGGAAATAATATGGTTACAAATTGGCAGCTCATCATCATTTTTACCGCCCCATTTCCCAACTGGGCGGAAGAACATACCAAATCGTTGGTCATCAGAGAAATGATCTCGAACAAACTTAATAAGTTCACTAACTTCTTTCATATTTTCTCGGTCAAAGTTCACACGAATTGTAATATCAAACTCTTCATCACTTTCTTTAACCGCTTTTAAGTTTTCTATAATTCGATCAAATGTTCCTTGACCACCAGCTAAATGACGAGTCCGGTCATGCATTTCTCCAACACCATCAATTGTAATCATATAAGTACGAACGCCCCAAGAGATTAATTTATCAAAAACATCTCTCGTTAAAAACCATGCGTTTGTAGAGATATCGGCAGAATAGGAAATATCATGAGCCTCACATGCTTCCAAAAATGATTTCGAAAGTTCTTCAATCGTTTTAAACTCTAGTAGAGGCTCTCCACCAAACCAGCTAATATGCAAGTTTGATAACGTTTTTGCTCGTTCATTAACAAGCTCTTTTACTCCCTTTACAACTTCCGGTTTCATTTTCCCCTTTACAAAATGCTGATAACAATACGTACAACGGAAATTACATTGTTCCGTCGTCATTAAAATAAGATGCATCTGATCCGTTCTGTGCATGGAATGATGAAGAAATTCTGCACGTTTCTTTTCATTGATTTTACTTAATACAATAAAACCATTATCATATAATTCTTTTTTGACTTCGTGATCCAATTCTGGGATACCATCTCTTCTTAAAGAAGTCATTACAATTTCTTTTTCTTCCGGAGAGAAATGGACCATTGCCCCACTATAACTATTGTATAACATTAATCCGCCATCTTCTGTATGTGACAATGCATTAAACTTTGAGGGAACATATTTATTCTGAACCATTCATTTGCCACCTTTCGTATTTAAACTATGTCTTTTTAAAACATATTAAGTAAATTTTGTCTACATTCACTAAATTATATGTTATTCGTTTTGGGAAAAAATGGCAATACGAAAAAAGGGTTAAGAAAATATTGGATGAAATTACTTTTTTTTCATTCAATTTAAAGAAACCTTTAAAGGTAGAAAAACAATCTTATCGCAAGATTTTTTAATTTTTTTCGCAATAATTAAAGTTATAAAAATAATAATTTGATATAGTTATGTCTTTTTGTAATAATAAACATATTTAGAAATTTCGAAGGGGGATCGGTGTGTTGAAGAAAAAATATTGTTAATAGGAATAACAGTAATGATGTTTGTTATTATGGCTGCATGTAATAAGGATAACGGAGCGGAAATAGAGAACAAATCCGAAGAGGATTCCAAAGAGCAAGCTATTATTGATTTAGATAAAAATAAGGCTGTCGAAGATATTAAATATGTAAAAGTTCATAAACAAGCAAGTGCATCAGAAGACAAGAAAAATAATAACAACTATAAAGAAAGTAATTCAAACAGTGATAGTGGTACAGCTAAAGAGAATTCCAATAAAAGTACATTAGTAGAAAATAATCAAGATAGTAGTTCTGATAATATTCAAAATGAAGAGAAACCAAATATTATTTCAAGTGGAGAGGAAGCAATTAAATTTTTAAAAAAAGAATTAGATATGGAAAATAATGAAGATATTATTTTCGATGATATGGGTGGTACATTAGAGGAAGATTCGTCTGGTTTTTATTATACAATTTCTTTATATTCAAAATCACTTAAAGAAGCTGGTGGTTCTGGTACACTTGAAAGTTATAAAGTATATCAAGATGGAAGATACAAATTAAATTAATAATAAATAAACATAATGGAGATTCTCATATATTGAGGATCTTTTTTTTGACTAGATATATTCTTTCGTGCTAATTTGCCTCCTATTTATTAAATAAAAAACTTTAAAGGTGGTAATTTTCTTAAATTAAATATCTTTATTAATTACAACAGTTGGTCAACTGTAAAAATAAATAATTAGGAGGAATCAATGTGTCAAAGAAAAAATACAACGAGGAGTAGATTTGATTAAGAATTTGAAAAGTTTACGACTCACAGCATACCGATTATGAAATATCTTAATTTTCAATTTATATTAACGTATTTTTACATATGATAAGCGAAAAGTGATCGTTATAAATACAAACATACTGAACTTACTAGATTTGATAACATTCATGGTAAAAATTTTACAAAAAAATTACCTGTCCCTATACATTTTATCTGTATAGGGACAGGCAAAGATAAATATCAGATATTCATTATAAAATCTTCGACAAGAAATCCTTTGCACGATCCGTTTTTGGTGACGTAAAGAAAGTTTTCGGATCAGTTTCTTCTATGATCATACCATCGTCAATAAAAATAACGCGATCAGACACTTCTTTTGCAAAATTCATTTCATGGGTAACGATGACCATTGTCATACCTGTTTCGGCTAAATCTTTCATAACTTCCAATACTTCCTTTACCATTTCTGGGTCAAGAGCGGAAGTTGGTTCATCGAAAAGCATGATATTCGGCTCCATCGCAAGGGCACGAGCAATGGCCACCCTTTGTTTTTGCCCCCCTGATAATTGACCTGGAAAACTTTCAATTTTGTCCGAAAGACCTACTTTTGATAAAAGATCTTTTCCAATTTTTTCCGCTTCTTCCTTGGATATTTTTCTTACAGTTTTCGGGGCATATGTTACATTCTCTAATACGTTCATATGCGGAAACAAATTAAATTGTTGAAATACCATCCCGATATTTCTTCGAATCTCTGCGATATTCGTTTTTGGATCGGTAATCTTTACCCCATTTATGAAAATATCGCCTGATGTCGGAGTTTCCAATAAATTTAAACAGCGAAGAAATGTTGATTTTCCTGAACCGGATGGACCTATTATCGTGACAACTTCTCCTTTTTGAATGCTTGTGCTAAGATTTTTTAATACGGTATGCTTACCAAATACTTTCGATATTGAATTAACGCTGATCACTTTGTCTTAACCTCCGTTCAACCCAACTACCAATTGATGTTAATATGAATACCATGCTCCAGTAGATTAATCCGACAAATAGTAAAGGCTCAAAACTCGCATATATTTTTGCACTCACAAAATCTGCCCGACGCATCAGATCCATATAACCGATGACGGATACAATGGCAGATTCCTTCGTCAAGGTAACAAATTCATTAATTAACGCAGGCAAAATATTTTTTATAGCTTGTGGTAAAATAATATCCTTCATCATTTGTTTATAAGGGATCCCTAGAGCTTGTGCCGCTTCCACTTGCCCCTTATCAACAGCTAAAATCCCTGCACGAATAATTTCCGAAACGTAAGCACCAGAGTTTAAACCAAAGGCTAAGACTGCAGATTCATAGGCTCCTATATCATAACCTGTTATTTGAGGAATTCCAAAGTAAATAATAACTAATTGTAAAATTAACGGTGTACCGCGGAAAATTGAAGTATATACATTGGCAAAACCTTTTAATATGGGTTGATTCGTTAATTTACATAAAGCAAGTAATGTACCTAATAACAAACCTAATAAAATAGATACAACGACTAATTTTAACGTAGCTCCTATTCCGCCTAGTAAATATGGAATCCATGGCACGATTTGAGTAAAATCTATGTTCATATGAATACCTCTTTTATATTCTATTAAAATAAAGATAAGAATCGGTGGTAACCCATCCAAGGTTCATGACCACCGATGGATTGGGAAAACAAGTATAAGTGCAATAATAAAGACTATTCACCTAATCCCCATTTATCAATTAATTTTTGTAAAGTCCCGTCAGATTTGAATTGTTCTAACACTTTATTAACTTCATCGACAAGTTCGCTTCCCTTTGGAAAAGCAATGGCATATCCTGGAACGCTCGTTGATGGATCATCAAAGCCAACTAAACCTTCAGCTTCAATATATCCTTTTGCTACATCCTTATCGACATACGCAATATCAATTTTATTAGCCAAAATTTCTTGAACTAGAAGTGGTGCTTTATCGACAATTTTAATTTCTATGTTATACTCGTTTTTTAACTTTTCTATACCTTCTTGTTGAATGGATCCTAACTGAACACCGATTGTTTTACCCTCTAACTCTTCTAAACTATGAATAGCTTTATCAGGAGTTGCTATAAAAGTAGAATGCGCTGGTAAATACTCCTTTGAAAAATCAACATTTTTTTTACGATCTTCTGTTGCATTCATACCCGAAAGAACCATATCTGCCTTATTAGATTGTAGTGCACCGATTAATCCATTAAACTCCATATCAGTTATTTCTAATTTATACCCTAATTCGTCAGCAATCGCTTGAGCTAAATCAATATCAAATCCAACAAACTCTCCACTTTCATCAATGGATTCAAATGGTTCATAGTCGGCTGACGTTGCCATTCTAATCACCTTTTTATCTCCATCTGAAGAACCGTTACTTCTTTCAGCGTTACCTCCGCCACATGCCGCTAGTAAACCAATAACGAGTAGAATTAAAAAACCATTTCCAAAAAGTTTTTTCATGATTTTCGTCCCCCAATTCACCTTTTATAATTATTCAATTTATTGCATAAAAATAAATAGTTATGTATAGTTATACCACCATAAGATTTAATTTGCAATATTTTTTTACGTTTTAAAGACTGAGGGACTGACCCCTTTGTCTAATCTTTTCACTTTATTATTATCATTCCCCCTTTATTCTTTGGTACATGGGCTCGTATATTATAATATTAATCTAAAGGAGGTATTTTTTCAATTTTCTTTCAATTTATTGTTTAATTTTTTCAATATATTTTAATAATAATTCATATGAAAATTTTTATTTAGAAATAGTTTTTTCGAATAGATTTGAAATAATGGATGCGAATAGCGAGGGGAAACATCGACAATTTGCATTCAAACTTCACAAAGTTCTTGTTGTTGAAAGAAATAGAAGATAATAATTTCATAGAACAAGAGGTTCAATATTAAATAAAAATTCACCTTTTTAAAGAGAATAGTTGAAAAGTCTCGATAAAAAGGTGATTAAATGTTTGGCTAATCTAAACTATCTATTTTTTAGAAGAACAACGCTTTAATACTGGATAGAACAACTAGTACGCCGATAATGATAACAAACACGTTGCTACCAATATGTTTTCTATATTTTTCTAAAGCAGGAACTTTATAGATTGCATACATTGGTAATAAGAATAAGATAATCGCAATTAATGGTGCATTAATCATATCAATTAAGTCAAGAATACTTGGGTTAGCATAAGCAACCAACCAGCATGTCACAATCATAAAACCGATAATTATATTTTTTACAGTTTTATTATTAAGTTCGATGCCGCGCGATTTAGCACTCTCTTTAATTAAATGTTCCATACCTTCATAAGCTCCTACATAGTGACCAAGGAAAGATTTTGTAATTGCGATTATGGCAATTAATGGAGCTGCAATAGCAAATAATGGCATACTATATTTATTTGCAAGGTATGATAGAATCGGTAAGTTTTGTTCTTTTGCTAGAGCAAGGTCACCGGCAGTTACACTTAATGCACAACTATAAACAAAGAATAATACAACAAAGATTGTAATGATATAGCAAACTTTTTGAATTTGTGCTGTTTTACGGTCAACATTTTCAACTCCGTATGTTTCCCGTTGTTTAACAACGAACGTAGAGATCATTGGTGAATGGTTAAAGGAGAATACAATAATCGGCAGTATAAACCACGCGATTTTTAATACATCCATAAACCCGAAATCACCATCTGCCGCTGCAAAGTTACCAGCTAAACTTAAATTTGATACATCCCATTGCGGAATTAAATATAATGATAATAAGATAAGTGCTGCAATAAACGGATATACAATCCAACTCATAACTTTTACTGTCACATCATGACCGAAGTTAACGATAAAAATTAAAGCCAAAACTAAAACTAGTGACAATAGAATTCTTGGTGGAGCAGTCATGTTCATTTGATTTTCGATAAAGCTTATTGACGTATTTGTCAATGAAACTGAATACATTAATAAGATTGCATAGATTGAGAAAAAGTAAACGATATCAAAAATAGTACTCGCTTTTTTACCAAAGTATTCATTTACTGTAGCTGTAATCCCTTCACCAGCTGATTTGGAAGAGTAAATCATTTTTGCCATTGCTCGATGGGAAAAATACACAATTGGAAATACAAGTAGTGTTAATAATAATAAAGATATAATTCCTCCAGACCCGGCATTAATTGGTAAGAAGAGTACCCCTGCACCAATAGCCGTTCCAAAAAGACTCATCGCCCAAGTAGTATCTTGCATATGCCACTTATTCGGGTCCTTATACTTTTTTACAGTTTCTTGAGGTTGATGTGCTCTTGCAGCATTCCCACTCATTTCATTTTCCTCCTTTTAAAATATAAGGTTATCTTTACCTTTTTATTTGTTCTGTGAATCACTATACAACTCACTAAAACTTGTATTGCTTTACTTATTTATCTTTTCCAAAGATTTTATTTCTGATGGCAATCCCTGTTGGGGTTGCAGCAACGCCACCTAAGCCTGTTTCTCTTAATTCGCGTGGCATCCGTCTGCCTACTCTATACATCGCTTCAATTACTTCATCTGCATCAATTAAGTTTTTCACATCGGCCAAAGCTAAATCTGCCGCAACTAAAGCATTCGCAGTTCCAACAGCATTTCTTTTAACACAAGGAATTTCAACTAAACCAGCCACTGGATCACAAACTAAGCCAAGTAAATTTTGTAGTGCTGTTGAAAAAGCATGGGCTGATTGTTCAGGTGTTCCACCTGCAGCCTCGACCGCTGCTGCAGCAGCCATTGCAGAAGCACTACCTACTTCGGCTTGACATCCACCCATTGCTCCAGCAATACACGCATTATTTGCTACAACCATTCCGAATAAAGCTGTCGTAAATAGAAAATGAATCTGGTCTTCCCGGGTCAAATTTAAAGTATCTTTAATAGCAAATAATACACCAGGAATTGTTCCGCTTGCACCGGCAGTTGGCGTTGCACAAATTACCCCCATTGCTGCATTTACTTCATTTGTTCCTACAGCATTTTGTACGCCTAACATCATTAAATCACCTGATAACGTTTTGCCGGCTTCACGATATTTTTTTATTTTTACCGCGTCCCCACCAGTAAGACCTGTAGGAGAAAATACACCGTCACCTTCAATACTTTTGTTCACCGCATTTTCCATCGTTTCCAAGTTTTTTTCCATTTTTTGCCAAATCTCTTCGTAGGAAGCTTTCGTTACTTCCATTTCCTGTTCAATGGCTAATTCATATATTTTTTTATTCCTCGTATTCGCTGCTTCAACTATTTCTTTAATAGATGTGTACATTTTGTCTCACCCCTGGTGTTTAAAGTATGATGATATTTGCAATATCTTTGAGGTTGTTAAGTTCTTGATGTGCTTCGTTACTTAATTTTGATTCTAAATTATACGCATATAGGTATTTACCATCTTTTTTCAGATTTTGTGAGTCGTTAATTTCGACATTATACGTTTTAAAGATTCTCCCTAGTTCTAGTTCAAGATTCAACTTTTCAGAAATCGCTATCAATATTGGCAGAGAACCTTCAAGTTTCAGACTAAAACCGTCAATTTCAATATGTTTCACTTTAATTAATCCGCCACCTACCGAAATCCCAACAACACGAATACTTCGTTGATCATTTTCTAAATAAATATCTGCTGTATTAGGATGACCAGCAGGACTATCACCGGCTTCTTCCACGAAAGCTATGTCAATACCTTGAGATTTTGCTATTTTAATAGAATTAGGAACACGACTATCATCTGTTGCAAACCCTAACACGCCTGCAATAATAGCAAAATCCGTCCCATGTCCTTTATGTGTTTCTGCAAATGATTCATAATATTTTACAACGACTTTCTTAGGAAGCCCTTGTAATAATTTATTTGCAACTACCCCAATAGCTAAAGCTCCTGCAGTATGTGAACTCGAAGGGCCGATCATTACCGGTCCAATCACATCAAAACAACTTTTGTAATTAACTACCTTTTTTTCTTTCATAACCACGTTCATAGCCAATCCTCCTTTTCTACCAATAGTGTACACATTCATAACTATTAGCGAGTAAATTTATTTGAAAGGGTTTCCATTAAATCCGAAGAAATCCCATTCTATCTTTTTTAAAATTTTGATTATAAAAATATTTTCTAATTATTATAACAAAAAATTATCAAAATAATAATTTATTATTGTGATTAAAAATTATCATAGCAAAAATAGATTGTCAACTGTATTTAAGAAAATATTATTTCCGTAATAAATTTTTACTACAAATTTTAAACTATGTTATAATTATTTTAATAAAGGAGTACCTCTAATTTGATTATTCATAATATTAGAAACTACCCATCTATCATTTTCATCATTTTTTATTGAAGATATTTCATCTTAAATAATGAGAGTGTGTTATAGAGGAGGACTACTGAATTGGATAAAGAGCTATTTCGTCACTATAAAAATATCATGAACTATTTTGGAGAATTACTTGGACCGAGATATGAGTTAGTACTTCATATCTTACACCCTGACGGCGGCTCGCATATTGGGCACATAGTCAATGGTGAATTAAGTGGAAGGTCCTTAAATGGTCCTCTAACGAACTATGCTAGAAAATTAATTGAAGAAAAAGTATATTTAGAAAAGGATCATGTTGTCAATTATGTTGGGGAAGGTCCTAGAGGGAAAAAGTTTCGCTCCTCAACAAAATTTATTAAAGACCATGAAGGCAAGTTAGTAGGCCTTCTTTGTATAAATTTTGATGCGGATGCTTACCGAAAAGTAGCAAAGGATATTTTAAATTTGGCGAATTTAAACTGGGATATAGAATATATCGAAGAAAAAGCAGCCCAAGAACAACCTGTTGAAAACTTATCCGAAAACATCCATAACATCATCTATTCAGTCATTGATCAAGATATTATTGAATCAGGTGCTCAATTATCACCTGATCAAAAACAAAAAGCAATTGCGAAATTGAAAGAGTATGGTGTGTTTGAAATTAAAGGGACAATATCAGAAGTTGCAAAAGTTATGGGAATGTCGGAATCTAGTGTTTATCGTTATTTGCGACTTGTCTCACTTGAAAATCATAATTAATAAACACAATAATTCGATTCAGTATAATAAGCGGTCCATTGTTTGTTCACAAAAACAATGGACCGCTTTTTTTCATTTCCTTGATACAGCTGAATTTAATGTATTTTTTAATCCTTTTCTCACTCAATCTTGTCCCGTTATCATTTGGCTGAAAAAGGATTTAATTTTCTCACCTAAACCGACATTGTATAAATTTACACTAAAAAATTTACTTATTATAAGTCCCTCTATTCCAATCGTTAGCATTTATACGTCTTGTTTGTAAAAATCATTGGTTGCCAAACTTTATTTATATAGATATTAACACAATCGTTAATCATCCATATTTTCTTACATGAATTTTCCTTATTCGTATAAACTATTAAAGGTGATGATATGTCAATTTTTTCAAATGAAGAACTGAGGAATTATGTTGAGGAAGCAAAAAAAGTAGCAAAGAACGGTCAAGTGGCCACATACATTCCAGAATTAGGGAAAGCAAATCCTTTAGATTTAGCAATTGCTATTCATTATCCCGATGGCAACTTTGTATCAGCAGGAGAAATAAATAAAAAATTCACTTTGCAAAGTATTTCCAAAGTAATCAGCTTAGCACTTGTATTGATGGATCGAGGCTATGACTATGTATTTGAACGAGTAGGTATGGAACCAACTGGTGACCCATTCAACTCCATTGCTAAATTAGAAACAATGAAGCCAGCCAAACCATTAAATCCGATGATAAATGCAGGAGCCCTAGTTGTTACATCAATGATTAAAGGGAGTTCAACTGAAGAACGACTAGGACGTTTGCTCAACTTTATTAAACTTTTAGCAAATAATGATACAGTAGACTATAGTGAAACTGTAGCCAAATCAGAGTATGATACAGCTTTTTTAAATCGGGCTCTTTGCTATTTTTTAAAACAACACAATATTATAACAGAAGATACGGAAACATTAATGGAGTTATATACAAAGCAATGTGCAATAGAAATGACTTGCCTTGACTTAGCGAAAATAGGTTTAGTTTTTGCAATGGATGGAGTAGATCCAATCAAGCATAAGCAAATTTTACCTCGGGATGTTGCAAGAATTTGTAAAACGTTTATGGTTACATGTGGAATGTATAATGCCTCTGGGGAGTTTGCAATCAAAGTAGGTATACCGGCTAAAAGCGGAGTAGCTGGGGGAATTATGGGATCCTTACCAGGTAAATGTGGAATTGGTATTTTTGGCCCTGCACTCGATGACAAAGGAAACAGTATTGCTGGTATGAAACTATTGCATCTACTTTCCAAAAACTACAAGCTAAGCATATTTTAATGGCAAGATAAGTCACCCATTTGCTTACAAAATATACTTTTATTTAACAAACCTATCACTTCGATAGGTTTTGTTTTTATTTCAAATAAAGGTTCTAGAGCTTTTCAAAAGGGTAGAGTCATTTCCAATATACATACAATACCATTGACGACTCTTATTACTTTTTGAAAACTCTTTCAGTTTGTCAGATTTATGTTATAATATTTCTAAAATATAGCAATATGAACTACTTGAAAAGGTGAAAAAATGTTTAATAAATTGAAGTCTCTCCCAAAACAAGTAAACATTCTAGTCGGAATTTGTTTAATATTATTGAGCGGAATTTTTCCTTTTGACTCTTGGTCAGGGATGTTCTTGCGAGGAAGTATTTTGTTTGTCGCCATTCTATTTATTGTAGCTGCAGCAGAAAAAAATAAAGCTGAGTAAAAATCTTGAAGTCTATTTAAAATCTATTAAATTTATAAATGATTAATATTATTCATTTTTTAATTGACATTGTTCCGAATTTTATTAAAAATAGAAATATAGCCTAGAACATACGATAAGAATCATTTGTGATTGCCTCACAAATGTCCCTTAACGTAGATGGTGAAGGCTGGTGATAATATGCAAAAAAATGAAACCGTTTTTATTATAGGAGATGCAAAAACAGCGGTCAATAATCCGATCACACAAAAATATAACGCCTTCTATATTGGATTAGTAGTGAATAAAGACAACAACATCATTGTGGATGCGGATTGTTCAACAACGCTTGAATTAACAAGACAATTCATTAAAAGTTTGTTTATCGGCGCTTCCATTCTTGATGTTGAACAAGTCACATCGAAGATAAAAAATCGCTATTTTGGATCTTCACAAAAAGCATTAATCGTCGCTTTTAAAAATGCACATTTAAAATACATGAAATTTGTTCATGCTGCTTCGTCTGTTAAATGAACCGCAGATGAAACCCAGCAAATAGGTTTTTGATATACCTATTTGTTGGGTTTTTATATTTTAAATAGGAGGTAAAATATATGATTCAAAATGGAATTCTTTATTTAGGGGTGTTACTTTTATTAACTGCTATTGTAGCTTATTCTGAAAAAAAATTTAAAGATAGGAAGCTATTTAAAATCATTCCTGGCATTGTTCTCATCTATATTTTTGGAGCCATTTTACAGACAGCTGGCGTCTTTGGTGACAGCACTTCCAATGATGTTGTATACACAGAAGTAAAAAATTTATTACTACCAGCTATGCTTCTACTCATGCTGTTACAATGTGATTTGCGGAAGATTATTAGAATGGGACCAAAACTACTACTGACCTTCTTCTTTGCTGCAATTACGATTGTTCTAGGTTTTACAATTACATATTTATTGTTGAAAGGATTTTATGCTGAAGACACATGGAAAGCATTTGCAGCACTAAGCGGAAGCTGGACCGGTGGATCGGCTAATATGGTCGCATTACAAGATATATTAGATGTCCCTGAAAATATTTTTGGCTATGCACTTATTATGGACACGATTAATTATTCAATTTGGGTCATGTTTATGTTTTGGCTTGTTTCTCATGCATCCCGTTTTAATCGTTGGACAGGTGCAAAAAATAGTGCAGTACCAAATGAATTAGAAGTATCGAATGAACAAAGTGAAGGGAAAATTGGTTTTTCTGAACTGATGGTCCTTATTGGTGGAAGTATTTTTATTTCAGCAGTCTGCTGGGAAATTGGAAATAGTTTACCAGCAATTGGAGCAGTATTTAATGCAACAACTTGGACAGTTATTTTTGCATCTATTATAGGATTAGGATTAGCTGTTACACCGGTTGCAAAAATTCCTGGATCAAACGAAATTTCAAGAGTAATGCTTTATATTATTATCGCTTTAATTGCATCCCATGCAGACTTTTCACAAATTTTCCAAGCACCGATCTATATACTTTCAGGATTTATGATTTTGCTCATCCATGCTTTGGCAATGATTTTTGTAGCTAAAGTGTTCAAATTAGACCTATTTACGATGGGTGTGGCTTCTTTAGCCAACATCGGCGGAATGGCATCTGCCCCAGTTTTAGCAGGAGCCTATCATAGAGCACTAGTACCTGTTGGTGTATTAATGGCGTTATTAGGAAATTTATTAGGAACTTATTTTGGTATCATAACCGCTCAAATATTATCAGCACTATAAACTGAAAGAAGGGGCTTTTATGAAAATTGTTGATGCACAAATTCAAACTGAACGGACGTCTTTAAAGAGACCGTTTAAAACTGCCGTTCGTACTGCCTTTGACATTCAAAGTTTAATTGTAAAAATAACACTTGAAAATGGAATAACAGGATATGGTTCCGGTGTCGCAACGGAAAAAGTCACCGGAGACTCCCTTTCTGGTATGAAAAATATATTGGAACAACTGCTTTTTCCAAGCATACTTGGGAAAGAGATTGAAAATATTGCCGAAAATGAAATGATCATTCAAACAAGTTGTATCGGCAATACAAGTGCAAAAGCGGCTTTAAGTATTGCCTTGTATGATGCTTATGCAAAACTGCTCAAAGTTCCCCTCTTTCAAATTTTTGGAGGAAGAACGAATTCACTCATAAACGATATGACGATAAGTTTAAATGAACCTGATGAAATGGTTCACGATGCTATAAAAGCGGTAGAGCAAGGATTTTCAATTTTAAAAATTAAAGTGGGTAATGATCCACAAAAGGATTTGGAGCGAATTCAAGCAATCTATGATCATTTAGGCGACAACATTGTTTTACGGATTGATGCTAATCAAGGCTGGTCTGCTAAAGAAGCAATAAAAATCATTGGCGAATTTGAAAGTAGAAATTTCCCTATTGAATTTATTGAACAACCCGTCCCCCAATGGGATTTTGATGGACTAAAATTTGTACGTGAACGGGTAAATATACCAATTATGGCTGATGAAAGTGTTTATTCAGCTAAAGATGCTATTAAAATCGTAAATAAGAAAGCAGCAGACCTAATAAATATTAAATTAATGAAGACAGGAAGTCTTTTAGAAGCTTGTAAGATTGCTAGCATTGCAGAAACTGCCGGAATTCCTTGTATGATCGGTTGCATGATGGAATCCTCACTATCCGTTTTAGCAGCCGCTCATTTAGCAGTAGCACATCCGAACATCAAAAAAGTCGATCTCGACTCACCTTTATGGCTCAATGATCATAAAGTTGATCGTTATTTTAGGAATTCGCAAATCCATCTAGAGGAGATTCCGGGAATAGGATTTCATCCCGTTTCTCAATAAATTTGAAAGAAGGATGTGGTTATGATGAAAAAATGGCTATTCACATTAGTGACGGTCATCGGTCTCCTTTTCACCTCTTTTACTCCAGTCCATGCTAACACTGTTTCGGACAAAATTAAGGTTGGTGATACTGCCTATATCGATGTATCTGTTGCAACCGTTTGGACTGATCCAGATATCGCACGTCCAATTGATGAACCAGCACTTACTAATCCTGCGCTCCCATGGAAATGGACGAAATCAATGACCTATGAAGAGAAACTTTGGCTTGTAGGAAACTTAGAGACTCAGGCATTGTTAGGGATGAAAGTAACGGTCCTTGATAAAGAAGGTGACTGGGTGAAAGTTGCCGTTCATGGTCAACCAACACCTAGAGAAGAGATTGGTTATCCCGGTTGGATGCCGGCGGAACAATTAACAACAAATAAGAAATTTGAGAGATTTTTAGAAAAAAAGCCATTCGCTCAAGTTAATTCACCAACCGCTTGGCTCTACGATGATCCAAAACTAAAAAAGTCTTTCATGGAAATTAGTTTCAATACGAGACTACCAATCATTGCTGAAACCAAACATACCGTTAAAGTTTTAACACCAAGCGACGGGCAAAAGTGGATGAAAAAAGAAGATGTACAAATTTATCATTCGGTTGAAGAAATTCCCGAGCCAACAGCCGATGATTTATTGAAAACTGCCTACCAATTCATGGGTCTCCCTTATTTGTGGGCAGGTACGTCCGGATTCGGTTTCGATTGTTCTGGATTTACCCATACGATTTATAAAGCTCATGGCATTACCATTCCTCGTGATTCATCTGTCCAGGCTGTCCACGGCACACCTGTTGCAGAAGAAGACTTACAACCTGGTGACTTAATCTTTTTTGCCTATGATGAAGGAAAGGGGCGAGTCCACCATGTCGGTATGTATATTGGAAACGGAAAGATGATTCATTCACCAAATACTGCTTCTACTGTTCGAATCGATGATTACAGAGCTCCTGGATATGGCGAGGAATATGCGGGTGCAAGAAGATATTTAAAATAAGAAGACTTTAAGGGTTACACTGAATCGTTTAACTTCCCTTTATTTTCACACTGTCGTTTTTCTAGAAAATAAATTTTGTAATCAAACTGACAATTGAATGATAAGGTCCCGTCAGATTTACCTGTGACGGGACCTTTTTTTCTTTAATATGAATCCTTTACCATTGAAAAAAGTACTCAAACGAATTATTGTAATATTAATTTTTCAAGTTCTAATGGCTCGATATATTTGCCATCTTTATAAGCACGCATATTTCCACCTGAAATTTCATCAATCAAGACAATTTCTTTATTCTCTCCAGCACGACCAAATTCAAATTTAATATCGTATAATTCAATTTGCTTTTTCGCAAGTTCATTTTTTACAATCCCTGCAATTTTTTGGGTTAACTCTTTCAACACTTTATATTCTGCTTTTGATAAGATTCCAAGCATATCAAGCGCATCTTCGCTGATCGTAGGATCTTCCCTTTTGTCATCTTTAATCGTTACTTCAACGAAAGCATCAAGGGGCTGGCCTTCTTCGGCATATAATCCATAACGACGGAAAAAGCTACCAACTGCGCGATATCGACAAATGACCTCAAGTCCTTTTCCAAAGACTTCAGCTGGTTTTACGGTCATGGTTACATTTTCAATATCAGCATTAATATAATGTGTTGGAATCCCTTTTTCATTTAACAATTCAAAAAAGTACTTCGTCAATTTCAAACCAGAACGTCCTGCTCCTTCAATTGTTAAACCAACAGAATTTGCGCCAGGGTCAAATACACCATCTACACCAGTTACATCATCTTTAAATTTTAACATATAGTTCCCATCTTCTAATTGATAAACGTCCTTCGTCTTGCCTTGGTAAATCAGCTTCATCTCAAAACTCCTTTAAGCTTAGGATATGTGATGTTTATATCATAAATCAAAAAATGAACCTGGACAAGATACCTTTTTAAAATTTTTCAATTCATCGAAATAAAATATTAAATTCTATAAACTGAAAATAATGCAATGAACACAAGTAACGTTTTCAAAAGTTTTTCTGACAATTTTTTATCTATATTTAATGTTTTTATATAAAATAATCTATTTCCAATTTATTTACAGATTATATATTTAATAGATATAATTAAAAATACAAATGAATGATCTGGTTGTGTGATTAAATTAACATGATAGATCATTTACCTTAATTATGGACAAGGAGTGAAGGCTATGAGTGAAAGAATCCGATTAGGTATAGTTGGCTATGGTAATCTAGGGAAAGGTACAGTAAAGGCAATCCAACAATCCCAAGATATGGAACTAGTGGCTATTTTTACAAGAAGAAACCCGCAAGACTTCCATATTGATATTCCTCATGTTAAAGTTGAACATATTTCAACAGCTTTAGATTATCAAGATGAAATTGATGTCATGTTACTTTGCGGCGGTTCGGCTACAGATTTACCTGAACAAACACCGCAGTTTGCAAAACATTTCAATACAGTCGATAGTTTTGATACCCATGCAAAAATCCCTGAATTTTATGAAAAAGTGAATAAAGCTGCAACTGAAGGAAAAAAGATTGCTATGATTTCAGTTGGTTGGGACCCTGGTTTATTCTCCATTAATCGTGTTATGGCCGATGCCATTTTACCAAATGGTGAAAACTATACATTTTGGGGAAAAGGTCTAAGCCAAGGACACTCCGATGCGATCAGACGTGTTGAAGGAGTAAAAAACGGTGTTCAGTATACTATTCCATCAGATGAAGCAATAGATAAAGTACGTAGTGGTGCAAATCCAACCTTAACAACTGCAGAAAAACATCGTCGTGTCTGCTATGTTGTTGCTGAAGAAGGTGCTGACAAAGCAAAAATTGAAGAGACAATTAAAACAATGCCAAACTACTTTGCGGACTATGATACGGAAGTACATTTTATTACAGAAGAGGAACTTCAACGTGATCATTCAAAAGCTCCGCACGGTGGATTCGTCATTCGTGGTGGAAAAACCGGAGATAACAACAACCAAATCTACGAGTTTTCATTAAAACTTGATAGTAACCCTGAGTTTACCGCTAGTGTATTAGTCGCTTATGCACGGGCAGCTTACCGACTATATAAAGAAAATCAATACGGTGCCAAAACTGTGTTTGATGTACCACTGAGTTATATCTCACCTCGCTCTAACGAAGAACTACGTAGAGACTTTTTATAAAATAAATAGAAATTAATGCAATTTGTATTTTGGCTAGCTCGATTTTTTTCACAAAAAAACGCACGGAAAAGCCCGTGCGTTTTAATCATCTTTTTTGAATTAATAGCATTCGTGAAATTCTACCTTTCTATTTATTTTTTCTTATCATGACAACTTTCGTATTCGTATACTCGGTAATCCCTTCTAACGAATGCTCAACACCAATTCCAGATTGTTTGTGTCCACCAAACGGGAATTTCGGATGGAGCACTTGAGCTTCATTGATCCACACTGTTCCTGCTTCCAATCGATCAGCTATTGACCTAGCCAACGCGAGATCTTCTCCCCAAACGGATGCACCTAGACCATAAATGGTATTATTAGCTCTTTGAATGACATCATCATAATCATGATACTTTAATACTGGCAAAATCGGACCAAAGGCTTCTTCTACAACAACGCGAGAATCATCGGCCGGATTATCAACGATCGTAATTGGGATAAAGTAACCTGGTTTCGATTCGTCGATTTCCCCACCTAATACAATCTTTGCTCCCGACCTTTTCGTATCCTCAATTATTCCTTTCACTTTTTCATATTGCGTTTTATTTTGAAGTGGACCAAGTTGTGTTTCTGGATCCATCCCGTCGCCAACTTTAACAGTTTTAGCATAATTGACAAGCTCTGTTAATAACTCATCATAAATTTTTTCATGAACATATAAACGCTTGGTTGCAACACAAACTTGTGCCGTATTTAAGAAGGCTGCCCAAAATAGTGGTTTAGCAACTTTCTTTGGATCAGCATCTTCCAAAACGATAGCTGCATCATTACCACCTAGTTCTAACGTTACCCGCTTAAGATTAATTGCTGCCCCTTGCATCACTTTTTTCCCAGTACCAGTTGATCCTGTGAAACTAATCTTGTCAATACCGCTATGTTCTGTCATCCAAGCTCCCAATTCATTGGCACCAGTAATAACATTAAAGACCCCTTTCGGAAAAATTTCTTTCGCGAGTTCTCCTAAATATAATGTTGTTAAGGGCGTATTCGGAGAAGGCTTTAAAACAACAGTATTTCCAGTTAATAGTGCTGGAGAAACCTTCCAAACAGCCAATGAAACTGGGAAATTCCACGGGACAATTAGTCCTGCCACACCTAGAGGAGTATAATACTTTTCAACATAGTGAGTGTCTTTATCTTGAAGTATTTCACGAGGTAATCTTTGTTTTGCATAAAATTCAACCGTTTTTGCCGCTCCCGACACTTCTTGTAACGCACCTTGATACGGTCTTCCCATTTCTAATGTAAATAGACGTGCTAATTCTTCACTGTTTTGTTCGATCGCATCAGCAAATTTTTCTAACATTTGTGCTCTTTCTTCCACTGATAGTGCTGCCCAAGATGGAAAAGCAGCCCTTGCAGCATGAACTGCAAGATTTAAGTCATTTTCATCAGCATGGGGAACTTGGGCAATTACTTCTTCATTTGCTGGGTTTATAACAGGTAAAGTATTTTTCGTATAAACCGTTTCTCCATTAATGGTCATGCCAAATTGTCTTACACTCGTCGTCAAATAGATCATTCCCTTCTTAAAGATTAAAGAAACATATTCATCTCTTTACTTACTATTACAAGAGAAAAGATTTCTTCCATTTAATTATACTTTAAATTTTTAACCTAATTCAAATCTTCTGAATTAAATATCGAATTCTATTTCAACAGGAACAATTTTTTAGGTGGTCACCTGAATCTATAGTAGAAAGAACACTAGACTATAAGCTATCCGCTGCTTCATTTCATAAAACCTTAAAAATAGTTGAATCGTTAACATCATGAAAGATCCATTTCTAAATAATACTCTACTTCATGAAATCCCACTTTTTTGTAAACAGGTCTCCCCATTTCAGAAGCTTGAAGGAATATTTTTGTTAGTCCTTTTGCCTTCACTTCTTCGATTAATTTATTTAATATTTTCTTAGCAAGACCTTGCCCACGGTATTCATCTTTCGTATACATATTGGCAATATATGCTCTTATTCCACTTATATTCGTAAAACTTGGTGGAAACTCGTAAAATATGACAGCTCCTGTTGCTATTATTTCTCCCCTATCCTCTACTAAATACTGTATAATCGAATCTTCCATAAATCTGTTTTTAAAAAACTCGTACATATGCTGATCTACATCAGACATCGGTTCTTGACCTTCATCTATCAGTTGTACTTTTCTTAAATCTACTAATTTCCATATATCATTTATAGTAGCCTTGCGTATATTCACATAATCCCTCCTACATGTGTTAGATTCACAAATAACTTCATTTTCTTAATAAATTTATGAATTTAATCATCACTCAATCAAAACTTTAAATATACCTATTTTACCTGTTCTTCACTATAGTAGTGCGATTTGATTTATTAAAAATATAATGCCCGTTTCGTTTTTTAGTCCTCAATTCAATGAAATTAGTAGATATGAGATTTCAATAAAAACATGAGGCTAAAGGGGCAAGTATACAATAGTCATTTGTATTGAAAATAGGCGGTAATAAAAATGATGTCAATCGATATCGGATATATAATTTGTAATAACTATTCGCAAAAGAAACAGAGGTTAATTAACACCTCTGTTCATGTCTTCCTTATCTTATATAAAACTAAATACTTTATATTAAAATGTTTTGATTTTATATTAAATTTTACGTCTAATTACACCATTAAAACACCAATTTGTTGCTACCCAATGACTCAATGGTAAAACAACCAAACCATACATACCTGCAATTAATATTGCTATGATTTCATCAGTTCCTTGTACAAATGAAACAAGAAATATAACACTTAAGACAAGAAGAACATCTTTAACCATTCTTTCCTGAATTATTCGTATCCACGAACAACCTGAAAGACGTAATGGGAAATCACGTTTTGCTTGTAAAATAGCAGTTATCATAGCACTAATGGCCGCAGCAACTGTAAAAGCAATTATCAACGCTATTAAAGAAAAATTTAACACCCATACAATATATGCTGCATACTGGGCATGGAGAATCCCTTCTTCTGCAATGTAAACAATTCTCAACTCACCTTTTATACCATTTTCTCTGAGGGAAAATACATCCAAATGATGACGATGTATTAACATCTGAGTAGCATCTACACCAGTAAAAACTATATTTCCAGTAGAAGCCATGGAAGTCAATGAAGAATCATTATAAGCTTCGTAGAGAGAAGGGACCATGACAACTAATACTTTATCTGTAAATTGAAGTTTCCCATCTCCCCCACCAATTGAAACAGGAATTTTATAACCATCGACCGGGATAAAGAACTGAAATTTTTTTATTAATTCTTCTGAATTCCCACTTCTTGACCAAATCTTAAAATCCTCTTTTATCATTTGAACTAGATCATCAGGTAATGATGTTAAAGACACCTGATTGAGCGATCGATCAGGGACGTTCGATGTAACTAGATCAAGCCATCTTTGGTTTACATAGGAAATTGCCGAAAACTCTTTTAAACCTGTTGGAGGCATCATATCTTCTGTAAATGTATATGATAATGCAACTTGATTGAGCGATTCAGCATCTTTTACCATCTCACCAATTTGAGGTTCCAATTTGTCCATCTCACCAGTCTCGCTTGCAAAAGCTAAAGCAACTTGATCTGAGAGCTTCTTCCATTGTGCCATTTCAGCTGCCGTTATTTCCGATTGTTTAAAAGCTTTCCATGCAGGACCTGCTGTCGCTATTATTAATAATAATGTAAGTATTTTAATTACAATTGCTGTGGAACGTAAACTTTTTACAGCCGGTACTCTAGTAGCTAACATAGTAGCAGTTGGCCACGCTGCGATTGACATAATTAAAGCAACAAATAGCGAGATTAAAATGACAGCTAGTAATAGAATTATTAATGCCTTTAAAAATGAGTCTACATATGCCCAACCATGATATACACCAACATAAACTGCTGAAATACATGCAACAGCAAATGCAGATATAATCAATGCGCCACCAAAGCTTGACAAATCTTGAGTTTGAATCCTAAAAGTGTGTGAACCAGCCAAGACTCGAAGAGCACGTCCCTTTGCTTTTAATGAAAGCCAAAACAGCGCCATACTTGCAATTAGTGCAGATGAAGCAATAACCGCTGCAGTAAATCCTTTTTCCTGAACTACAAAGCCCAAGCTATGGATAATTGATGCATCTGTTCGTCCAACATCGATTGAGCTATGAACTAAAGTGTTTTCAAATTCATCCAAGTGAGCAGTCTCTCCAGTTACAAGATAAAAACCGTCTGGATAAGATGTAGACAATCTTTCTTTATCTACTATTTTACCAACTTCATCTTTACCAAACCAAGTAATTTCAGAAGGATAATCTCCTTCGTTCAAAGGAACGAAAATTTGCCGATCATCGTCATTCGTTAAATCTGGAGCAACCTTTACTAAGCCTAAATTCCAACGTTTATCTAATTCTTCCAGTAACTTAAATGCTTCATCAATAGACAGACCCGATTCACTGAAGTTTAAAATTAATCTACTTTTAACATCAATTGCTTGTGGAAAGTCCCGATCAAATAAGTCTGTGATAATAATGGCTAATAATGCCAGTAAAGTGAACATGACAGCTGCCACAATCGCTATAATACGTTTATACAACAGTGAGACCTCCATTTTACTTAGTTTATACGAACCATTACAAAGGGATATAGATCCTAACAACAATTTACTACGTTAGCAATTTTTATAAAAGGAAATTTTTTTACTGACAATAAGGATGCAAGAAAACGATTTTTCATTAACACTTCACAAACAACTAACGCTTAACTAGATATACCGGAACTCCAAATCCATCTTCTTCACTAAGGTGACTCAGAAATTCCCCTATTTTCTCCCTTTCTTCGTTTGTACCGTAAGTTATCATAATAAGTCCTCTATCTTGGTCATCCTTACACGGTTTTTCAACCTCTACTGTAATTTCATTCCCCAACTTTTGAATTTCTTTGACTAAATCTTGGTTATTTTCTAATGAAGCAGAAGCTTCAGAAATAGATGGTAATTGATCACATGATGGATGAGTATCCTTTGGTGATAAGGGAATCCATCCATTTATATATGCAAATAACCCTATAAATAGTAAAAAAACGATAATAATGCCGATAAACTTATAAAGCTTGTTGGTAGATTTCATATTTTCCTCCCTTAAACTGAGTTATTGATTGATACCTGTTTTATAATAGCGTTGTTTTTTCCGACTTCATGCAAAACATCACATGCTTCTATCATTTCTTGATCGTGTGTAGACACAATGACAGTTCTACCACGTGAGGCAAATTCAGTAAATAAATCAATTACCATCTTTCTATTATCTACATCTAATGAAGCCGTAGGCTCATCTACAAACAAAATTTTAGCATCTTTATAAATCGCACGAGCTAGTGCGAGTCGCTGCTTTTCACCACCACTAAGATGACCGGCTAGTTCTTCTTCTCTACCTTGTAGACCTGTTTGTTTTAAAACCTGTGTCAACCGTTCTCTATTACCCTTAATTCGGCCAAAGACACTTGATTCCATCGTTACATTAAACGCAACTGTTTCTTCATCCATAATACCGTAATCCTGAAGTATAAACGCTGCATAATCACGCCAAAATTTCCTTCGAGATGCTGCATTAAATTTCGTTACATTATTTCCGTCTATAAAAATTGATCCTTCATCAACTGGAAGTAAAAGACCGAGACAATTTAGCAATGTAGTCTTACCGCAACCACTCGGTCCTACTAACGCACTCATCTTTCCAGGCAAGCAACAAATACTCTCGCGATTTAGAACTTTTTTTCCACCTATAGATAATGAAATTTCTTGTGCTTCTACTTTCATATACATCACCTAGTTAATAAATTTTAGTAAACGATTTAATTTAAAGCTATTTACATAAATAATTATTATTTCTACCACCTTCAGAAGGAAACTGATAAGCTGAAGTTATCCAAACCTGAGCAGATATTATGCTACTCCTACTACACTAATAGCAAGTACTTTACCGACCACCTTCTATGTTTATACTATAAAATGAAAGTTAATAATCTTGATGTAAACTTAAGTATATCGAAAATATTGAAAAGATTAATAAGGACTAATTCTTATATTTTAAATTATGTATTTAGTTATATTTTACTGATTTTTCAAAAATGTTTTCTGTTAAATAACTAAATTTAAGCAATTTATCCTTGATGATAACTTTATTTATCAAACGCTTTCATGTTTCTTAATAACAAAAGTAAAACCTTATTCGAATTGAATAAGGTTTTACTTTAACTATCGCCATTTATAATTAATTTTCTGAATGGTGATACTGACGGAATTTATTAACAACGTCAACTCCACCAGCAATGGATATGACACTTCCTGTAATCATATCAGAATCCTCATCACATAAAAAGTCAATCACTCTTGCGATATCTTCTCCACTACCAGGTCGACCTATTGGTGTATTAGAATCAGCGATATCACGTGTTTCTGCAATACTTAACTCTTTCATTTCACCAACGATATCTCCAGGTGAAACCATATTAACCGTTATACCATGTTCGGCTTCTTCTAAAGCTACTGTTTTCGTGAGTGAAACAAGTCCAACCTTTGCAGCTCCATAAGCAGAGCGATACACCCATCCTGGTGCATGCTCTGCCTCATGAAAACCATACGTAATAATTCGACCAAACTTTTGTTTACGCATGACTGGGATAACTAATTTTAAAAAATGGTATACGGAACTTAAATTTCCTTCGATCATTTCATACCATTCTTTATCCGTGTAATCAACTAATTTTTTCCGTTCAGAAATATACGGACCCGCATTATTAATTAAATAATCAATACGACCAAATCTTTTCATTGCCTGGGTGAAAATATTTTTTATATCTTCTTTTTGCGTCACATCTCCTTGAACAAACTGAAGACGGTCTGCATACTCTTTCCATTCTTCTTTTAGTTCATTTACTCGAGACAGGTCACTACGGAAATTTACCGTTACCGAACAACCTTTTTGCAGCAATTGTTCAGTCACTTTTTTACCAAGACCTTTCGACCCTGCAGTAACAACTGCATGTCTCACATCACTCACCCACCCTCTTTTGGATTTCGACTAACGATTTAATAATGTTAAAAATTCCATTCGAGAATCGGAACGATCTGCAAACACTCCTCTTACTGCCGTTGTTGTTGTTTTCGCGTCCGTTTTCTTTATTCCACGACCACACATGCACATGTGTTTTGCTTCAACAACAACCATGGTTCCTTGAGGTTCCAAAATTTCTTCCACTGCATCCGCAATTTGATTTGTTAGATTCTCTTGCACTTGAAAACGTTTAGCATATCCATCTACCATTCTAGCAATCTTCGAAAGTCCTGTAATTTTCTCATTAGGAATGTAACCGACATGAGCAACGCCGAAGAAAGGTGCAAAATGGTGTTCACAAATCGAGTAAAATTCTATATCCTTCACAAGAACTAATTCGCGATGCTTCACATCAAATACCTTTTTTAAATGTTCTTTCGGGTCTTCTTGATATCCTTCTGTGTATTCAAGGAAAGCTTTCAACACCCGTTGAGGTGTTTCTAATAACCCATCGCGGTTTGGATCATCACCACATAATGCTATGAGTTGGCGTAGAGCTTCCATAATTTTCTCTGCTTGCTCTACTTTATTTGCATCCCCTTCAAAAATATGAGGAAATTTTTCAATTATTTTTGTCTTTGTATCAATGAGAGACATATGCGAAAACCTCTTTTCATTCAATTTAGTTATGTCTTCAAATGATGGCAAACAGACCACCTTGTATAATTTAAAATTATTACTACTTAATAATATCAATTTTTTTCATTTATATCATCCGATTAACATGCATTACTAACTTTTGGAAAGGATATTTGACAAAAATCATATAAATTAAATAAAAAATGGAAAGATAAAAACTCATTTGCATCTTTAAAACAAAAAAGAACAGGATTTCTCCCATTCTTATTAAAGATGGCATATTTTATTTTAATAATGAAAAGCTCTGTTCCCTTTATTACAGATCTACCCGTTCAAACCGTCTCACAGATACTTTGAAAGCTGCAAAAATGGAAACAATATAAATAACTATTCCGACAAAAAGAATGGGCAACTGGCGAACCAAGAAACTTGGTTCTACACGATCAAGCCAAACAAATCCTGGGAAATGGACGATCACTTCCATTAATAATACCACTAAACTGGCAGGAATAATCGCGAGAATGAAGGCATTCCCTACCTTATGCGCTGATTTAAAGAAGTACGTTAGAAAAATATAATTAAATATAGCATATGTGATGAAACCAAAACCATAATAAGCAACATTTGCTTCAATACCAGCCGGATTTCCCTCCGGTAATACATACAATCTTAAAACGGCGAAAGGTAATGAAATCATTAACTGGGTAATTTGTGCTAAAATGACGAGCAAAAATTTTGCTTTTACTGTGTCACTTTTTTTTACAGGTAGTAAAGCTGTATAATGTATATCATTTGTTTCCCGTCCATACATAAATGTGATAAATGGAGCAAGACAACCGAATAAAAATACCATTCCATACGGATAAGCCGGAACAATTACTAACACACCTAATGCGGTAAAAATAAACAAATTCGGATGGGCTGCCAAACGAAGTTCTTTATATAAAAGATTAAACATCGTACGCTCTCCTTTCTGTGCGAATCATGATTTCTTCTAGAGACAACGCACCTGTTTCTCCGGGTTCTTTTAAATGTTGAAAGGAGTTGATGAACACTGATTTCTCAGCACTTTTAAGGAGTTTTCCATCTTTAATATACGTAATGTCATCGGCACATTTTTCCAAATCCGAAGTAATATGAGTTGAAAACAAAATACTGCGTTCGCCACCTTTCACTAACTGGCGAAATAATGCTAGTAATTCATCACGAGATACAGGATCAAGTCCACTCGTTGGCTCATCTAAAATGAGCAGCTTCGCCCTATGGGATAAAGCAATCGCGATCATAAACTTCACTTTCATTCCTGTCGACAACTCTTTCACTTTTTTATTAGGATCTAAGGAGAAAGTTTGTAAATACTTTTGAAAAGCAGCTTCATCCCAATTTTTATAAAAGCGCTTCGTTACTTTAGCAATATCTTTTAATTTTTTATGATTGTAAAAATCAATCCCACCTAAAACGACACCCAAATCTTGCTTACAACTTTCTTCATTTTGTTTAAAATCTTTTCCGAACATTTGAATGGTCCCTTCATCAGGATGAACTAAATTTAACATGGATTTTAAAGTCGTACTTTTTCCTGCGCCATTTTTTCCAATTAATCCCATAATTCTTCCTGGTTTAATTGAAAAAGTAATATTTTGTAAAGTAAAGTTAGGATATCGTTTTGACAAACCCTTTACAGATAAAACATGCATTAAATCATCCACCTTTCGTTTAAAAAAATTTATCTACTGTTTGTCCTGTCATTCGTAGGAAAGTTTGACTCTCAATTAAAGCGATCCCTGGCGTTTCAGGACTCGTATCTCCTAAAACAATTAGTGTGTCACCTGGTTTCAAATTTAAAGTTTCCCGAGCTTTTTTCGGCAATGAAATTTGTCCTCTTTCACCGAGACTGACGACACCAAAAATATGCTTATTTCTCGGTGGGATAGGAATCCCTTCTTTATCACTGTCATAACGAACTAAATCGTTTAAGGAAACATCATAAAGATCTGCTAATGCATCACATTTAATAATGTCAGGCAACGATTCACCATTCTCCCATTTGGCAACCGATTGTCGCGATACACCGATTTTCTCTGCTACTTCTTCTTGGGACATTTGATTTTTATTTCTTAAATATCGAAGGTTTGCAGCAATATTATTTTTCATACTTTTCATACCTCCTATATTTATCATACCTTGTAACAGCTAACGTTTACACCAACCAACGCCAACGTATTTTGTTAATTTTAGTTGCATATATTATACATCAAACCTTTCCTTTTATAAGGAATTCAATAAAGATCATCTTTTTTTAATTTAACGACAACAAAATAAGAAAAAATTAGCTTTATTTATCAAAAAAGAGTTGTTCATATTGATTTTTTTATTATGGAAGGGAATAATTACGTACGGTTACCCTGATTTTTGTGCGAAAATCAAAAAATCATGTGCGATTTTTCTAATTTGTGTGCGAAAATCAAAAATTTCGTGCGGTTTTCTCATTTTCTGTGCGAAAAACTAAAATTATGTGCGATTTCCGCAATTCTTGTGCGAAATCAAAAATAAAGTATAAAAAGGTTATGAAAATCAAAGTTATTGACACATATTACATTATTGCTATAATAAAAATGTCCAATATCTTTGACATAGGTGAATATGTTGAAAAATAAAATAAAAGAAATTCGCAGGAAAAAGGGACTAACCCAAGAGCAACTTGCCAAAGTGTGTGGCGTTGCTAGACAAACGATCAATGCAATTGAAAATGATAAATATGATCCAACACTTCAATTAGCTTTTAAATTATCAAAAATATTACAAGTAAAGGTAGATGAGTTGTTTATTTATGAGTAAATTTAAAAAAGATTACATTATAACGATGGATGATATTGTCAGAGAAGGTAATCCTATACTTCACCAACCAACAAAAGAAGTAACATTACCGTTATCTGACGAAGACAAAGAAACGTTAATTTGTATGATGAACTTCTTGAAAAATAGTCAAGACCCAGAAATGTCAAAGAAATATAAATTACGTAGTGGTGTAGGATTATCTGCAAACCAAATAGGATTAAATAAGCGCATGTTCGTTACGTATTTCACCGATGATCAGGGCAAACTTTTTGAGCATTATGTCATTAATCCAAAAATCATCAGTCACTCTGTTTCGATGATTTATTTACCACCGGCTGAAGGTTGTCTGTCTGTTGATCGTGAGGTACAAGGTTTTACACCAAGATACGAACGAATTAAAATAAAAGCTTATAATTTAGAGGGAGAAGAAGTTATCCTTAAATTGAAAGGATATGCTGCCATTGTATTCCAACATGAATACGATCATTTAGAGGGCATCATGTTTTATGATAGGATTAATAAAGAAAATCCATTCCAAGTACCAGAAAATTGTAGAAGTTTGTACTAGCATTTCCGCCTATAAAAAATGAGCTGTTGACACAACAGCTCATTTTTATTCGAAAGACTTCATTCCGTTTTAAAATGAATCATGAAAGGCATTGTCCTAAGTTGTTCTTACTAAAAACGACCTTTTTTCTTCTTTTGTGCTTGTATAAATTTCTTCGCATTTTTTAAAATGCGAAGAAATAGAACTGGAGCAGTAAAAAAACTTACGATAATTTATCACAAATTTCTACCGATAGGTTTACAATGCTTTATGGAAATTGACAAGTTAAAAGCTCTGTTGCTTAAAAGGAAGAAGAGGGGACAGTAACAATGTATAACTATGCGGATACTACTGTCCCTTTCTCTACGTATTTTAGAAGAAGAAACACCACCAGCATGCGATAGCTATAAGTGCTTTCATTGAAATTCCCTCCTTTTAAACAATTTTTATGATAGTGAAATTGAATTAAAGATTGAAAACTGTTCAAAATAGGACTAAAGTATAATCCATGCATAGAAATGGTATTATAGCCCAATACAAGTATAATCAATAATACCTATTTTTTCTATTAAAATTTGTAATTTTTTCCATCATTGTAAAAAAAATATGATATTCAACCAAAAGAAGGTTGATATAGTAGTCTAAAATTCCTATTTCGATTTTTCTTTAGCTATTTTCACCCATTCAGGAAATACTTTGTCAAAAATATCGACTAAATGTGGGTCAAACTGACTTCCTTTTCCAGCCATAATCCGGTTATAGGCTTCTTCAAATGGAAGTGCTGCCCGGTAAGATCTGGATGAAGTCATCGCATCGAAGGCATCGGCAAT
This sequence comes from Pallidibacillus thermolactis, assembly GCF_025660415.1. Taxonomy (NCBI): domain Bacteria; kingdom Bacillati; phylum Bacillota; class Bacilli; order Caryophanales; family Bacillaceae; genus Pallidibacillus; species Pallidibacillus thermolactis. The sequence continues at coordinate 7,456 of NZ_JAOUSE010000004.1, read as the reverse complement.
GGCTGTAATTCGCGCAAGAAATGGAGTCTGTTTACCAACAAGCCCTTCTGGATAACCTTTTCCATCCCATCTTTCATGATGATATAAAATAACATCAATATTTTCATCAATTCCTTGAACTCCTCGCAATGCTTCCGCACCTACTACTGGGTGGGTTTTAATAATTTCATATTCTTCGTCGGTCAATCTTCCAGGCTTTGTTAAAATCGCATCTGGTATATTAACCTTTCCAATATCATGTAACAGACATGCGTAATAAAAATTACGTAACTCATCTTCCGTAAATTTACCGGTTGCCTTCGCTAAATTCACAGCATAGAGAGCAACCCGTTCACTATGTCCTCGTGTATACGGATCTTTCAATTCTAAAGTAGAAATAAATCCTTTCACAATTCCTTGCATTTGTTCATCATGGGATATTTTAATAGCATTTATATATTTTAAAAAACGATGGAGCAATATAAAAGCGATAAATGAAACAACTATATAGATCATAATCGGGAAAATAACTAAAATATCTTTTAAAATAATTCCCATAAACGCATGTTTAAAGATTACACCAGTCACGACAAAAAGAGTGAATCGTTTATTCACAAAAATGGGCGAGAATAATATAATGACAAGTTCAACTAGATTCCCACTATTATATGTATTAGGCGTATCTACATAATATAGAAACTCTATAAGTATATTTAATATGACATAACTCGCAATTAAAACGTATTTTATCTTCTCAGGCTTTTCCTTTTTTATATTGTAGATGAAGATTGGAATAAGAATAATGAAATAAATATATTTAAGAAGGTTTAACACATGCCAAATTTGATTATCAACTGTCCTATCTGACCATGGTAATAAAGGTAAATAATTATAATATATAATATCATAAGCAAAATATACGATATAAAATAACAATAAAAATATAATTGTAGAACGTTTTTCTTCTTGTAACAATGGAATATTTCTAATCATTTTTTCACCCCACAAAGTGAATTTTTAACATAATAAACTTTTTAATTAATTCTTACATAGTCAATCATTATTGTCATGATTTTTAGTAATTTTTAAAAATTTAAGTTTACTAGAAAACATTAATATATTATAAAGTCAATAAAACTTCATGACAATGATAAATGATGGATTTCACATATATTACAAAATTAACCCTAGACATATAAGAACGTATATTTCCATGTACTGTTATCGGTCAATAATTACATTTTTTTATATAATTCGTCTCCCTAATTAACTCTATCATATTTTTATATACCCCATGTGACAAAACATAAAAAAAAAATAAAAAAAGGAGACATTCAAAACATCGTAACGATGTATAAATGCCTCTTCTTAATTTCTTTATTCCGTTGAATACTTTAGAAATACCTATTTACAATCGATTCATTTCTTTACCGTTTTCCACTCACAAATGATTGACAACTGACCATCATTTAATTTGCTAGAAATAGAGCCGTTCATTTTTTCCATTAAACTTTTTACAATCGATAAACCCAAGCCAGTGCTTTTCCCAGAACGAGATTGGTCAGCCATATAAAAACGATCAAACATATGCTGAACATCTTGTTCCGTTAACGAAAGAGCATCATTGGTAATCATTAGACTTGCAACACCATTTTGTTCTTCTAGCCTGATCATGATATTCCCATCAGCGTGCTTTAACGTATTAGAAAGTAAATTTTCAATTACACGTGTAACAGCTGAATGATCAGCAAAAATAGTGACATTGTTCTCTAAGCCTTCAATTGTTGGTTCCAATCTTTTTTCCTGAAAACGATCATAAAAACTTACCAATACTTCTGTCAATAATTTAGTCAAGTTTATTCGTTGTAATTTTAACTCGTAATCAGTGGACTCTAGAACACTCAGTTCAAAAAAATCATTCAATAAACGTTCCAATCTTTTTGCACGGTCAAATGCAGTAGCCAACAATTCTTCTTTTTCGACTTCTGACAGATTTTCATTATTTGCGATCTGAATATAACCAATAATAGATGTAAGAGGTGTACGCAAATCATGAGACATATTTGCCACTGTTTGCCGTTGTTCTTTTTCAAAAAGGACCCTTTTTCGATTTTCCATTACATACAAGTCAATTAAACGATTGACTTCGACTCCTAAATGTTCAATATCTTGATCAATGAGTGTAATATCAATTTTTTTATTTGTTTTACGATTGTTATACAATTGTAACTGTTTCACGATCTTTCTCACTTCATTTTTAAAAGAAAAAAGCCGAGTGAGTGCAATAAAAGTAATGATAACTAACGTTATAACAATAAAAATCACTGCTCCCACCCGCCTTTTTTATTTGATTTCTTTTCGATTAAATATAAAAATACCACAGAAAACAATGAAAATTAAGGAAACAGTACCAACGATAAGAGCTGTAAGCATTTGGCCCTTCGTCATTATCGGAGTAAATACATCACTAAACTGTTGAAATATAGAATACTTATACAAAAATTCAACAACAGATGACATAGGTAGCTTTTCAACAACAAATATTATAATAGTAAATAAAATCGAAAAAATAATCGTTTTACCACTATCTTCGGTCACGACAGCAAACAACATTATTAACGCTATATAGCTTAGAAAAGGGAGTAAAAATAATCCAAATGACCTTGCTAAGTATAAAAGACCAACACTGTTTAGGATATCACCATGACCTAATAATAATACCATTAAAAGACCTATGATTAATGGAATGAATATTGTAATAAGAACCGCACCCAATGAAAAAACAAGAAACTTCGCTAAAAATATATGGGAGCGTTTATTTCCACTCATAACTTGATTTTTTATAACACTACTAGGTGAAAAATCAACGGCGATATAAAATCCAGCCAATGTGCTAACAATTAAATTGAAAAATAATAACGTTATAAATGGAGATAGTGCATTTAATTTACCTAATCCTACTTGCATAAAATTAGTATTGTCCATTATCCACCAATCAATCATCACTAAATAATGTAATAACAAACTGACTCCCGTTACGATTACAGTAATACCCCAAAATGACCGGTTCCTTTTTAATTTATATAATTCTGCTAGAATTAAATTAGTCATATGTTGCATCTCCAATCCGTTTTGAAAAATAGTTCTCTAAACTATCACCATTTAGTGAGAGATGTTCTAATATAAGTCCACGATTGGTTAAAATACGAGAAACGGTCCGAATATCATCGAGATAGTTATAAAGTTTTATGGTCCCATCTGGCATTACTTCAAAATCATCTGCTTGTAATTGTTCTTCTAAGACCGTAGCTCCCAGTTGTGGTTGATCAACCTTAATCCGCAAATGTTGTCTGCATTTTTCATCTAATTCTTTTGTTGTCATTTCCTCTAACAACCGTCCTTTGTGAATAATACCGAAACATGTTGCGGTTTTGTATAGTTCCGTTAAAATATGGCTAGATATTAAAACTGTAAGTCCTTTTTCCCGATTTAATTTATGAATTAACTCCCTCATTTCAACAATTCCCATTGGATCAAGTCCATTTGTTGGTTCATCGAGAATTAAAACTTCTGGATCGCTTAATAAGGCAATAGCAAGCCCTAGCCTTTGTTTCATTCCTAGAGAAAAGTTTTTCACTTTTTTCTTCCCTAAATCTTGAAGACCGACTAGTTCCAACGTTTCACTTATACATGTTTTACCTGGAATCCCTTTTTGTAAGCGATGCACTTCTAGGTTTTCAGAAGCTGACATATTTGGAAAAAGTGCTGGGTGTTCAATAATCGCACCGATTCTTTTTTGGGCTTCACATAAGTTTTTAGATTGATATTCACCAAAAATATGGATAGTTCCACTTGTCGGAAAAGCTAGTCCTGTAATTAACCGTAATAATGTTGATTTTCCAGCACCATTTTGACCAATTAAACCATAAATTTCACCCTTTTTAATATTGATATTGACATCCTTTAAAGCATAATCATGATGATATTTTTTTGTTAATCCATTTGTACGTAAAATATACTCATCCATTTGTGTATCCCCCCATTTCGGACATTAACTATAATATGGAACATAATAATTAAGAGAGGCTTAAGATAAATCTTAAGAAAAGCTTAAGATTTCATCCGATAACCCATTCCCCATATTGTTTCAATATACTCTTCATTTGGATTTGCCTTCGTAAGCTTATTTCGAAGGTTACTTACATGTACATTTACCGTGTTATCATCTCCGTGATACGGCTCATTCCATACACTCTCGAAAACATTAGCTTTAGAAAAAACTTTATACGGTGTTGTCATTAATAGTTTTAATATATTGAACTCCCGAGCGGTAAGAGAAACATTGACACCATTGACCAAAACAGTCTTCGAATCTAAATCAAGTTGAATATCTTTATGAGTTAATATTTGCTTTTTCGGTTCATTCGGGTAGCGAGTTCTCCGTAGAAGCGAATCAATCCTAGCAGATACTTCATCAATATCAAAAGGTTTTGAGATAAAGTCATCAGCACCTTTTCGCAAACTCGTAATTTTCGTTCTCTTTTCATTTTTAGCTGAAATGATAATAACCGGCGTAGATCCTTTTTCTGTAATTTTTTCAAGTACTTCTTCTCCTGCCATGCCCGGTAACATTAAATCTAGCAACACTAAATCCCACTGTTGTTTTTCTAAATATAATAGTGCCTCTGTCCCAGAATAAGCCGGTTGGGGATGATAGTTGCTCATTTTAATAATTCGACATAAAAGTTGATTTATGTCATTATCATCTTCAACAACTAAAATGTTAATCATGTCATTCATTGTAATCCCTTCCTTTCTTCCTTTAATCTTACATTTCAACTGGGATCAATGAGATTGGGTAACTCCTTATATTTCTTTCATCTTTATTAATGTAATCATGAAGTTGACCTTCATATACCTGTTCCAATCCGTTTATTACTTGTAAATCGTTCGGAGCGATAAGGGATATCGGTTTTCTAAAATCAACAACGTTACTATTTTTTAATACTGACGCCACAAATTGTGAACAAAAAAATGCTTTCTTTCTTTTTATTGGTTTATTGATGATAAAACCAAATAACCCGATAAAATTATAACGAAAGTCTTCTTTTTGTTTATCCATTTTTGTTACATATGCTTTCATCTTTTTTAATTGTTCATCGGTTACTGAAAGTGAATAAATGATACAATTGGCATTTTTAAATAAACCTTCCTCTACATTCTCTTTAACAAATCCCCCATCAAAAGGGTTATTCACTTTTTTCCGTCCAAAGCTATATACCTCTGATAATTCAGCATCAAAGGATATTGATGCATGATTATAAGGTTTTTTTGTAAATATTTTGATTAACCTTGTAAATAGTGTACCTGTATCCGTTAAAAGAATATATATCTTTTTTTCTTTCATCATTCGAATATCCCCCTTATCTGTTATCGAACGGTGTATTTAATATACAAAACAAAACATAAAAAGATCTTAATGGAATTCTTAAGAATCTCTTAAGTTTTACAAATGTTGAATGGAATGCGATTCATAGTGTTGACATTTTATATCACCTGTAATATATTTATTACAGGTGAAACAAAATGTCAACATAGGGGGGGTAAAAAAATTAGTGAGGCTTAGATTGACTAATGAATTCGTTATTTATTTTCTCATCAGAGTTAGTCTCGTGATTTTTATCCGATTGACCGAGTTGTTCCGATTAAGTTCAGCCTACACTCATATTCACTTAGCCGGTTGGGGAATGATTGCATTGGCAGGAATGATCTACCACGTTTTTCAAACAGCGGGTGCGACCAAATTAACACAAGTTCATGATCAATTTCTGATGATTGGAATACCACTGTTATGCATAGATATAATTTTTTCTAGACTGGGACAATATGAAATAGGTAGTTTAATCAATTGGGTTGGCGGGATTCTCATCCTTTTCGGTGTAATATTTTTTGTCATTAACGCTATGAATAATGTGAGAGTAATGGCTCGATCATGATTAAAGAACCTGTAAATGGTGATGAGCTTCTAGCCTTATTTGAAGCCCTTTCCAATCCACACCGTATGAGAATCATCGCTATTTTGGCTAATGGAAGACAATATGTCAGTCAATTAGCTCGGGAAGCTGAAATGAGTCGTCCTTTACTTTACATGCATCTACAAAAATTAGAAAATGCCGGCATTGTAAATACTAAAATGGAAGTTTCCGATGATGGAAAAGCAATGAAATACTATGAACTTGTAAACTTTGATTTCCATATTACACAGGACTTAATCAAAGAGGCTGTTAAAACATTATCAATAAAAAAGAAAGAAGGTAAAAAATAATGAGTGAAGAAGTCATTTGGGGTTTAGCAGGAATGGCATTTGTAGTATTAATTGTGGCAATTTTGTTCATTCCAATTGCAAAAATCGCACAAACAAAAATTCAAACAACCAAAGAAGAAGTCTATCAAAAATTAGCAGCAGAAGCAATTGAAGCACAAAAGGAAACAAATAGAATTAACGAAAAACTTGCAGATGAAATTTCAGATTTAAAAGAAAAAATCGCTTCAATTGAACGTATTTTGAAAGAAGTAGAATAGCAAATCTGTTTGATAAACGAAGGGGGATCCAAAAGGTCTTCAATGACTGATGGATCCTCCCTTCTCTATTTTTATGCTATTTTTCGTAGGATGCTCATTGCCTGAGGGACAATATGTTTTATCCATATTATGTTGCCAAAATTTCTATTTAACAGTACTTTTATTAGTACATTTACATATACAATGAGAAATATTGATCATATATTAATTAATAAACTAGTTAAAGAGGTGTCACCTTGCGACTGGGATCATGTGGAAGTTGCAAAGAGCCTGAAAATCAACCAAGTCTATTTTCATCTCAGACAGAAGTGGATTTGTCAATTCCCTTTGGTGTTGGTACTGAAACACCGGTATTAATGTTATCCGTTCCAACCACATCAAATACTCAATCTATTTTTATTAATGGACTTGTTCAAGTTCAAAGTATAATTCCGTTAGGTTTATTGTCATATCAGTATGGAGTCAGATTAAGAATCCGCCGAAATGGAACTCTTTTGTTTACTCAAACTTTACAACAAGGAAATTCTATTACATTAACTTTATCTTTTACACAGATTGGCGCCATTCCAATTTCTATTGTTGATACGAATCTACTCTCGGTACTAATAATTATACTGTTACATTAGAGTTTTTTCTGAGGTCTGCTACTGGAGTATCCGTTACCGCTCAATCGCGCTCTATTAATGCCCTAGTGATATAAAATATCCTACTGTTTAGGCAAAACTCTTAATCGTTCATATACTAAAAAAAACCTATTGATTCAATCAATAGGTTCAGACTGTCGACAAACCCCAACTCAAATGCTTCATTTGAGTTGGGATTTGTCTTTTTTTGCTCATCATTTTCTAAGATTCTTATCTTATTTAGGCTGGACATGGTCTTTTCCATGTCCAGT
>NZ_JAOUSE010000039.1:0-28137 GCF_025660415.1 Pallidibacillus thermolactis | reverse complement strand
TTTCCCACTAGGAGACTGAATATTCAGTCTCCTAGTGGGAAACAGATAAATGAATTTATTATCAAATACAGCATAATCTGAGGATACTCTATAGAACCTTACACAAAATTCTTGACGTTACCATATGCTGTGTAAAGCAAAAATATCCCTTCTATTAAACTAGTCATTTGTTAGTTTTCCTATTTTTTTGGAAAAAATATCTTGACGAAAAATGTTAAATTATTTATAATTTGCAAAATTATTTTATTAGTATTATACTAAAATTTAGTAGTGGTCTAACCAGTACTAAAGCGTTGCAGGGATATATAAAATTTTTATAGTCGTATTTAGAACACTTTTGCACTTTAGTATTGGGACTACGGTCGCAATCTCAATGCATATAGGTGTTCTTTTTTTGGTTTTAAATTGAATTTCACAAAGTTTAGGAGGGGTTTCAATGGGAAATCAAGCCATTATCTATTGTGAAAATCAATTTGGTACTATGGATGGTAAAACAGCAAATGGATTAGTTCGTGAATCAGGTATTTACGATATTGTGGGAATTATTGACAGCACGAAAGCAGGGCTGGATGCGGGGGAATATTTGGACCAAAAAAAGAACGGAATCCCTATTTATGCAAGTTTAGATGAGGCGTTAACGATGTTACCAGAAAAGCCACAAGTTTTTATCTTTGGTATTGCTCCAGCACAAGCATTTTTACAAAAGCAAGAACGGCAAGTAATTTTCCAAGCAATAGAAGCAGGTATGCATATTGTTAACCCTTTACAGGAGTTTTTAACGGATGATCCAGAAATGGTCAAGTATGCTGAACGATTCGGCGTAACCATTCGCGATATTCGCAAACCGAAGCCACGAAGTGAATGGCAAATTTTTTCTGGACGCATTTTAAATATTGATACACCCCGGGTGACGGTGCTTGGAACTGATGGAGCATGTGGAAAACGCACAACAGCGATAGAATTAGTGAAAGAATTTCGCAGACGGGGTTATAAAGTGGCCTTTATAGCGACAGGTCAAACGGCTCTCATTCAAGGGGCAAAATATGGTCTGGCAATGGATGCGTTTCCTCTTCAATATGTGATAGGTGAGTTGGAAAATGAAGTTATACGGGCTTACGAAGAAGAACACCCTGATATTATGGTTATTGAAGGCCAAGGAGCGCTGAGTCACCCTGCCTATTCTAGTTCAGTCGGGATATTAAAAGGTACAAGACCACAAGCCGTTATTTTACAACATCCACCAAAACGAAAAGTACTTGGTGACTTTCCGTTTCTGCCGATGCCAGATGTTGTTAGCGAGATTAAACTGATTGAACATTTTGCAAGAACAAAAGTAGTGGCCATTACGTTAAATCATGAGCAAATGACAGAAAAGGAAATCGATCAGACAATTAAAGCTTATGAACGTTTATATCAATTACCGACAACAGATGTATTAAAATATGGACCTGGAAAAATTGTTGATCAACTTATTGACGTATTTCCATCATTACAAAAAGGAATGGTGGGAACTGGTCTGTGATTGAGCAGTCGACTCCGAGAATCGAAATTCATTTAAATAAAATTACACATAATGCAAAAATGCTCAAACGATTGTTTGCACAAAAAGGTGTAAAGATAACAGGTGTAATAAAGGGTGGAGCTGGGAGTATTGAAATTGCCCGAGCGGTGCTCAATGCCGGCATCCATAGTTTAGCCGACTCGCGTATTAAAAATATAAAGAAGTTCAAAAAGGCTGGCCTAAATTCAAGTTTTATGTTACTACGGATTCCAGCATTGAGTGAAGTCAGTGAAGTTGTTCAGTATGCGGATATTTCGTTAAACAGTGATCTTGACGTGATACATGCCCTATCTCGAGAAGCTAAACGACAAAACAAAATACACAAAATTATATTAATGGTTGAAATGGGAGATCTTCGAGAAGGAATCTTACCAGAGGAACTTCCTTTGTTTTTACAGGAAGTTCTGAAATTAGAAGGTGTGGAAGTGATCGGGTTAGGGACAAATTTTGCTTGTTTCGGTGGAATTGTTCCTACAGATAAGAAAATGAAGGAGTTTTCAATGTTAGTCCGAAAGATACGGAAAGTATTTCACCTTGAACTTCCTATTATCTCAGGGGGGAATTCTGCAAATTATAATTGGTTTATTCGTACCAATGATGTGGGTGAGGTGAACAATCTCCGTTTAGGTGAATCCATTTTATTAGGGAAGGAAACGGTTGATGGAACAGTGATTCCAGGACTTTATAATGACGCGTTTCGGTTAGTTACAGAAATCATTGAGCTGAAACGTAAGTCATCTGTTCCTTATGGGCAATCGGCACAAAATGCTTTCGGTGAAAAGGTTCATTTTAAAGATAAAGGGATGATAAAACGGGGAATTGTAAATATTGGTAGACAGGATGTCATCGTTTCCGGCTTACGGCCCCTTTTGCCCGTTGATATTCTAGGTTCAAGTAGTGACCATATTGTCTTGGATACATCAAAGTGTAAATTGAAACTTGGTGATACAGTTTCTTTTTCGGTGGATTATGGTGCCATGTTATCGGCGATGACGTCTCCATATGTAGTAAAAAAGTATATTCCAACGGATCATGAATTTCACTACGGAACAGTACAAGCGACCGTTTGTTAAATAGAGTTCCCTACATTGTAAGGAACTCTAAATTTAAAAAACATAACTAAAGGACAGCCTTAATTTGTTTCGTGTAGAAAAAGCGGACAATGTAAAAATATACAATTTGGATTAGTAAAAATACCCCCAGCACCGATACGGCTACTTTTGTAATGTCATAATAGAAGAAATGAGATAAGGCGGTCAAAGCGACAGCGCCATGAACAAGTGCCACTACAATCGGTGTGAAGAATAATATGGCCGTTTGTTTTGTGAGTACTGTTTTCAATTCTTTTTCAGATAAGCCGATTTTCGCTATTGAACGGAATTTTTGCTTATCTTCGTCTAAATCTGCATAAAGTCGGAAATAAAGGAAACTTCCAGCTGATACAAAGAAGACAATTCCGATAAACAGACCGACAAATAGAACGAGGCCATAATATTTATTTACCTCATGTATCATATAATCACGAGAATAGAATTCATAATCGGGAAGTGCTTCTAGGATTTTTTTAGAAGCTGATAATGTGTTTTTTTCTCCTTTGGTTACTTGCCATACATGATAATACTCTTCCCTTATTGGATTTGGTAGCCTTTCGAAATCTTGATCAGAAACAACGTAATAGGAAGCTAGTGTAGGTAAGGCTCTTGAAGAAATAACTCCCTCTGGAATTAAAGTTTCACCTGATGTTAATGAAATGGTCTGCTCAAGCAACTTTTCTGTGTGTCCAAATTTACTTTTTTTAAATTCAACGACTTTCACTTCACCAGGTTGAATATCGATTGTATCTTCACCTAACAATTTTGCAAAACGATTAAACTCGGATTGCTTCGTGATCAAAACTGTATTTTGATTGATTTCATAGTAGCGGAGGAGTGTTTCATCATGTATCGATTCGATATTTTCTTTTTTTAATGTGTCATTTATAAACTCAACTTCATGTTGTTCTTGGTTAACAGGGCTATAGGATGAGAACGTATATGGATGATTGGTATTCATGTTTGCTGTGATAAAGGACTGAAATCCAAATAACGTCCCAATAGCACTAAAGGCAACGGTGGAAACAATGGCTACCATAAAAAAGGTTCGCGCATTATCCTTCATTCGGAATGACAAGTCTGAGAATAAAATCATATTTGTCTTCCGCCAAAACAAATTCTCGTTCTTTTTTAATTTCCGGATGAAATACACACTTAATTGAGTGAAAAATAAATACGTACCAATAATTACAACAATAATAACCGGTAGCATTACTGCAATGACGGCTACCCCTTCAACGTTTAAGGCGACGGCATAGCCACTGCCAATCAGTAGGGCAGCTAAAATAGTTAAAAAGATATTCGCTTTTGGTTCACCTTTCGACTTTTTATTTCCCTTAATTAAATCGATCAGTTTCCGACTACGTAATATATAGGAAACAAATAACGAAATAAAGAAAAATAACAAAGTAAATGAACCAAAGGTAATGAGAAGTGCGTGAATCGGAAAATAAAAGTTTAAAGGAGCTTCCATCACCAATACATTTTCTGCAATTAATAAAATAAATTTTGAAAAAACCAATCCCAACAAAATACCGCCGATTGTAGCAAAAAAGCCAATTAACATGTTTTCCAAGAATACCATACGACGAAGTTGTCGGACAGACATTCCTTGGATCATGAGTAAACCGAACTCTCGTTTTCTTGTATTTAAAAAGGAACTCATGGAATATAAAATAAAGAAAAAAGAAAACACATAGATAATTCCTGCTGAGATATTCATTCCCGTTTTTACACTTGCATTCATTTCATTGCCAGCTAAAGATGGATGAAAGGCGAAAATACCAAATGTAAAAAAGACCATGACTGTAAACATACTGCTAAGGAAGTAGGCCGCATACAAACGTTTATTGCGAACAACATTATTAAACGCGAATTTGCGAAAGGTCATGGCCATCCCCCCCTAGTAGTGAAAGAGTGTCAATGAGCTTTTGAAAAAAGGCCTGACGGTTTTCACCGCGGTGAACTTCCGAATAAAGCTTTCCATCACGGATAAAAATTACGCGATCACAGTAACTTGCTGCTTGAGGGTCATGGGTTACCAATAACATTGTTGTTCCTTCAGTTTTATTAATTGATTCCAACATGGCCATCACATCTTTAGATGCCTTTGAATCAAGATTTCCTGTCGGTTCATCAGCAAGAAGTAATTTAGGTACATGAATCATGGCCCTAGCGACGGCTACCCTTTGCGCTTGACCGCCGGAAATTTCATACGTACGTTTGTTCAGAATTGAAGTAATGCCCAATTTCTCCGCGATCTTCCGTGCTTTCTCTTTCATTTCTTTTACTTTTTTTCCATCGAGTGTGAGTGGCAAAACAATATTTTCTTCTACAGTTAAAGTATGAAGTAAATTAAAATCTTGAAAAACAAACCCTAATTCACGTCTGCGGAATTTCGCTAATTCCTCTTTCTTTAATAAGTGTGGATTTTTACCATTGATTAATATTTCACCAGAAGTTGGTTCATCAATGGTTGCAATCATATTTAAAAGGGTCGTTTTCCCGCTTCCCGACGGCCCCATAATGCCGACAAACTCTCCATCTTCAATTGATAGGTCTATATTGTTTAAAGCTTTATAGGCAACTTTTCCTTCGTAAATCTTACTAACTTTTTTTACTTCTAACATCACCAGATCTCCTTTCTCTTGTTGATCTGTGATTAGTATAACTAGTCTGTCACAATTTAACTATCGATTCTTCTTTCACAAACCTTACAAGTTTGTAATGTTTTGGGTTTCTGAAAAAATAATACGAAAGGTTGTCCCTTTACCGACTGTTGAATCCACTTCAATCCCGTGACCAAGGATATTTAATGTTTCCTTTGTGAGATATAACCCCATACCTGTCGATTCTCGGAATTTTCGACCATTTTCTCCCGTATAAAAAGGATCAAAAATGCGTCTTTTATCGGTTTCAGGGATGCCAATTCCAAAATCTTTAACTTCAAGAATCGCTTCTTTTCCTCGTTCATAAATGGAGATAATGATTCGATTACTTTTATTGGCCGAATATTTAACTGCATTATGAATCAATTGCGAGATAATAAAAAACAACCATTTTTCGTCTGTTTCAACAGTTATGGCTTCATTTTCAATTTCAAGTTTTGGATATACTTTGTTGCGAATGTAAAATCGTTTGTTATCCCCGTTGACCTCATTGATAAGTTTTACAAGGTTCACCGGTTTTATGTGAAAATCTTGTTCAATTGTTCTTAACCTTGCCATATAAAGTACGGTATTCAATCCCCTTTTCATTCGTTCAGTTTCTTCGCGGATGCTCGAGGACTCAGGTTCGTCTAAGTTTTGGGCCGTAAGTTCGATCACCGACAAAGGTGTTTTCATTTGGTGAACCCACTGATCCATAAACCTTCGATGTTCTTCTTGTTTATTTTCAAGGGTCTTTAATTGATTTTGATACAGTTGATATTGTTTATGTAAGAGTTCGTCTAAAGCGTTAGAAATGGGAACATTGTCTGTCTTTTGAATACTTTCGTCCAGTGATTCGAATGGCTGAGTTAAGCGTTGATAGAATTTCCTGCGTGTTAGATAGTCATATATGAGATAACAACCGAGTAAGAAAAAGGTAAGAAAAGTCGAATAAAGAAAGAGATGGATGTCACGGAATCCATCTAACCAGAAGATGGAAAGGATGACAATGAGTTGGATAGCTTGGACAGCAATGAGCAAGGATTTTTCTTTTAAAAATAATTTCAATGCACATCATCCTTCCATGATACCTTTAAGCGATAACCTGCCCCTCTTACTGTTTCCACAACATCATGTAAGCCAATTTCCTGAAACTTTTTTCGAACTCTCGTCATATTTACATTTAATGTATTTTCATCAACATAGTCTTGGCTGTCCCATAGTTTTTCTAATAAGTCTTCTCGACCAGCTACCCGTGGATAACGTTCCATCAAGTTTTCGATCATATCGGTTTCTTTTTTGGATAAGGATACGGTTTTTGAACGAAACGTCATCTCCATTCTCTCTGGATATAGCTTAAGTCCAGCGATTTCCAATACACGTTCTTCTGTTCTTGTCGCATATTCACCATAGGCTCGCCGGAGTTGGCTACGAATTTTGGCCATGACAATTTCGGCACTGAAGGGCTTCGTAATATAGTCATCTCCGCCATTTTCCAGTGCCATCACTTGGTCCATTTCACCGATCCGAGCCGAGATAAAAATGACAGGACAAACGGACACTCTGCGAATTTGCCTGCACCAATAGTAGCCATCAAAACTTGGTAAATTTATATCTAAGAGAACTAAATCGGGATTGATTTTGTTAAATTCTTCCATAATTTTTTCAAAGTTAGTTACACACGTTACATGATAGCCGTACTTTTCGATATGTGTTTTCAAATGTTTTGCAATTTTAGGGTCATCTTCTACAATCATAATCTTTTGCATATCTAATCACTCCTTATTCCAGGTATTATTATGGCATAGATTGATACGAGCAACAAAAAATTGAAGAAGAAAATTAAAATTGAAATGGAAGACTTTTACTTTTGGAATGATGCGTAAAATAATATAACAATTTTATGTTATCGGAAAATTTGATATAATTTGCATAAACTGAAATTTAATAAGGAAGAGGAGAGAACATGAATCGCACAATTGGGTTTATTGGCTGTGGAAATATTGCAAAATCATTGATTGCAGGTATTATCAAATCCGGTGTTGTGGAAAGAAATCAAGTTATTGCTTCCAACCGGTCAACACCAAGTTTGCAAGAGGTGGAAGAACAATACGGGATTGAAATTACGACCAATAACATTGAAGTTGCTAAAAAAGCGGATTTTCTTTTTTTAACGGTTACTTCAGACAGCTATGAAGCGGTCATTAATGAGATTAAAGAGTCCGTTCAACCAAATGCTGTCATTATTCTTGTCGCAGCAGGAGAATCGATCCAAAAAAATGAGCATCGTTTTGCGAAACCTGTGAAATTAGTTAAGGCAATGCCGAATACACCAACGATGGTTAATGAAGGGGTTACAGGTATTGCTGTAAATCAATTTGTAACGGAAAGTGATCTAGAAGAAACAAAATCACTTTTTGAGAGCTTTGGTAGAGTTGAATTAGTCGACGAATCGTTAATGGATGTCGTTACAGCGGTAGGTGGTTCATCGCCAGCCTTCACATATATGTTTATTGAAGCGCTCGCTGACGGAGCGGTAATGTATGGTATGCCACGGAAACAAGCTTATGTGTTTGCTGCTCAGGCCGTATTAGGTGCTGCAAAGATGATGCTTGAAACAAATATTCATCCAGCCGAATTAAAGGATAGTGTTTGTTCACCAGGTGGTACAACCATTGAATCGGTAGCACGGCTTGAAGAACGAGGACTTCGTTCTGCTGTGATTGAAGCTGTCAAGGTGAATGTTGAAAAGGCAAAGCAGATTCACGGATAGTGGAATGAAATAATATATGATAGGTTTTGTTTGATCTAAATTTTAAGCGAATTATTTTTTTCGAAAAACGTTTTATAAATGAAAAAGCCTTGAAAAGATAGAATCTTTTACCGATATAACTATAATTATCTGAAAATAAAAACTAATCTTTTTCCTATTTACAGAAAATAAAATTATGGTATAGTGTTCCTATAAAACACATATGTTCATTACAGGAGGACAAGCATAATGAAAAGAATCGGATTATTACCAAGGATTTTACTTGCTATTATATTAGGTCTTATTTTAGGTAATTTTATGCCAGAATGGTTTGTTCGAGCTTTTGCCACCTTTAATGGCATTTTTAATAATTACTTGAGTTTTGTTATTCCCTTTATTATTATCGGCTTTATTGTTCCAGGGATCGCCAATATGGGTCGAAATGCGGGGAAAATGCTTGGTTTATCAACGGCACTCGCTTATGTATCAACATTTCTTGCAGGGTTACTAGCTTTTTTTGTCGGTTCATGGTTACTTCCTATTATGACAAAAGGTCAATCTTTTCAAACAACAGATAATCCGGAGGAATTCTTGCAGTCTGGCTTTTTTGAAGTCGCAATGCCACCGCTAATGGAAGTAACAACAGCATTAATATTTGCCTTTGTTATCGGAATTGGAATTGCATCAATTAAAGGAAATGTATTACAAGATGCTTTTGACGAATTCCAAAAAATTGTAGAAAAAGTGATCACAGTAACAATTATCCCATTATTACCATTTCATATTTTCGGTGTTTTCCAAAATATGACTTATGGTGGGCAAGTAGTAAATATTTTATCTATATTTTTAAAGGTATTCGTATTAATTATTGCACTGCATATAACGATCTTATTAATTCAATATACAACTGCTGGTACATTGCATAAACAAAATCCATTTAAGTTATTAAAAACCGTTTTACCGGCTTATTTTACAGCTATAGGAACACAGTCCTCATCAGCGACAATTCCGGTTACGTTAGCATCGGTTAAAAAAACTACGATTCGTGAAAGAGTGGCTGATTTCTGCGTTCCGTTGTTTGCAACGATCCACTTATCAGGTAGTGCAATCACACTTGTTACTTGTTCATTAGGTGTTTTATTGTTAAGTGGGGGAGACATTAGCTTTTCTGCTTATCTTCCATTCATCTTAATGCTTGGTGTGACATTAGTTGCGGCTCCTGGAGTACCAGGTGGAGCAGTTATGGCCGCGATTGGGATTATGGAAGTCATGCTTGGCTTTAATGAAACAATGCTATCGTTAATGATTGCCTTGTACTTAGCTCAAGATAGTTTTGGCACTGCTACAAATGTGACAGGTGATGGTGCTTTATCGCTAATCGTTGATAAGTTTACAAAGAAAGATAAAAATGATGAAGGCGACGAAACAGATAAAAATGCTCAACTTGTTTAAAAAGTAATGAACCTGAACCAAAGGGTGTTGAAATTTGGCATTCTTTGGTTTTTTTTATAAAAATTTTGGTTAGCTGGAAATGGTGAAAGTGATTAATAATAATAAGCCAGCAACCTAATATGAAGATCGCTGACTGTTCTTCCTATTTTTCCAAAGCTAACTGTTCTTTGTTTATATTTAAGGATTGCAAGAATCGCTCCATTCGGACGATAGCTTCTTGAAGTTGTTCCATCGATGTGGCATAAGAACAACGGATATAACCTTCTCCGCTCTTCCCGAAAGCGTTCCCCGGAACAACAGCAACGCGTTCTTTTTTCAATAATTCTTCTGCAAACTCTTCCGAAGTTAAGCCGGTATTTTTAATGGATGGGAAAACATAAAACGCACCACCTGGTGTATGGCAATCTAAACCAATGTCATTTAACGATGTGACAATAAAATTTCTCCTTCTCCGGTAACTTCGTTTCATTTCGCTCACTTGTTCTTTTCCGTTTCGTAAAGCTTCAATGGCACCATGTTGTAACATATGGGGTGCACACATTGTTGTATATTGATGAATTTTTAACATGGCTTGAACAATTGGGACAGGTGCAGCTACATAACCTAAGCGCCAGCCCGTCATAGCAAAGGCCTTGGAAAATCCGTTTATCGTAATTGTTCGTTCATACATTCCTGGGATGGAAGCCATGCTTGTATACTCTTCATCATATGTAAGTTCAGCATAAATCTCATCGGTGATGACAACTAGGTTATGTTTCATTGCCACGTGGGCAATTTTTTCAAGATCTGCTTTATTTAAAAAAGTACCTGTTGGGTTATTCGGTGAGCAGATTAAGATGGCCTTTGTCCGGTCTGTAATGGCTGCTTCTATTTGTTCAGGTGTAACTTTAAAACCATTTTCTGCGCTTGTTCCTACTTGAACGGGTTTTCCCCCTGCAAGTTTCACAAGAGCGGGATAAGAAACAAAAGCTGGTTCAATAATTAAAACTTCTTCCCCAGGATTTAGAAGGGCTCGGAATGCAAGATCTAACGCTTGACTAGCTCCAATCGTCACAATAATTTGGTTTTCAGGGTTGTACTCGATTTTGAAACGATTGTTTAAATAATTCGAAATTTCTTGGCGTAATTCGAGTAATCCGGGATTTGCTGTATAGGATGTGTAGCCATCTTCTATGGAGGCAATCGTTTCATCCCGTATGTTCCAAGGTGTTACAAAGTCCGGTTCACCGACCCCGAGTGAAATGACATTTTCCATTTTGGAGGCAACGTCAAAGAACCTCCGTATGCCGGATGGTGGTAAATCAATGACGGTTTTTGATAAAAATTGATTGTAATCTGTCATGGTGTAACCACCATTCTACGATCTTTGTTTTCTTTTCCTTCAATAATTACGCCATCATGTTTATATTTTTTTAATAGAAAATGAGTTCGAGTAGAAACAACACTTTCAATCGTTGATAATTTTTCAGATACAAAGGTCGCTACTTCTTTTAAAGATTTCCCTTCAACAGAAACGGACAAGTCAAAGGAACCAGACATGAGATAAACCGATGTTACTTCTGGAAAACGATAGATTCTTTCAGCAACTTCATCAAAACCAACCCCACGTTTTGGCGTTACATTCACCTCAATCATTGCGATGACGTTTTCTTGCCCTTCTACTTTAGACCAATCAATGATGGCTGGGTAACTAACAATAACTTTATTTTGTTCGAGTTTCTTAATTATTTTTTCAACTTTTTCTTCACTCATTTGCAATTGTTTGGCAATCACTTCGGTTGATTGACGATGATTTTCTTCCAAAATATATAAAACTTCGAGTTCTTCCTTCGTTAGTTTCATAGAAATCCTCCTTCATTCGGCCTGTTACATAATAGAGCGTTAAGACATGCCTTTCCTATGCATAATAGCAATTTTTCAAATTACTAAAATGGTAAAATAATTTACCGAAGATTACAAGTATCTTTTTATTGAAAAAGATGACAGATTTCAATATCCTTGTAAAAGACAACTGCTTTATTAGTACAATAACAGAATATCTTTGTGTTTGTATTGATTTTCTGATTAATGATGAAACTTCCTATATAAGGAAGCGAAAATGATTATTGTTATACAACAGATTGTGGAAGGTGTGGACTCATGTTTGCTAGGGAAAATGAAAAGATTTATATGGAAAAAGAAAATGGAATAGCAACGATTTATATAAATCGACCTGAGAAAAGAAATGCATTATCGATTGATATGTGGAAAAAAATGATTGAGATGGTTGATTCGTGTACGGAAGATGATGAAGTAAAGGTAATGATTTTTAGAAGTACAACGGAAACAGCCTTTTCTGCAGGAGCGGATATTAGTGAATTTGAGACGATTCGTTCGACAGTCGACGGTGTCATCAGTTATGGTGAGCTAACATCTACTTTAGAACGGAAAATAGCGGAAAGCCCAAAGCCGAGTATTGCGATGATTCAAGGTTTTTGTGTAGGTGGCGGTTGTGAAATTGCGGTTGCCTGCGATTTCCGTTTTTCAGATGAAACTGGGAAGTTCGGGATTACACCAGCGAAATTAGGGATTGTGTATGATACAGCAGCAACAAAACATTTAGTTGATTTAGTTGGACCTGCCCATGCGAAGGACATTTTGTTTACCGGTCGCATTTTTCCAGCGGAAGAAGCGTTACAGATGGGATTAATTAACCGAATCGTAGCGACGGAGGAGTTAGAACGAGAAACGTATACGTATGCAGGTAGGATTTGTGAAAATGCACAACTTTCTGTCCAAGCCTCAAAAAAGATTATTCACCGGGTGCGACAAGGAGCTACGAAAGATAATGAGGAAATTAAACAGTTAATCGCAGAGTCCGTCCAATCGGATGAGTATAAGCAACGGATTCGAGCGTTTTTGAATAAAGGAAAGGCATAGTGGTATTAAAAAGGGTGGAGCATGTCGATAAGGGAAGTGTGTTAACATTAGGAAGTTTCGGAGATTACCAGACGGTTAGCCATGATCGAAATAGTTTTCAAGCTTTGAGAAAATTTGTTTTCATTGGTTTGATGAAGGCACTTTTTTGAGATGGAGTGGAAAAAACTGTTTTCATTGACTTGCTGAAGACACTTTTTTGAGATGGAGAGGCAAAAACTGTATTCATAGACTTGCTGAAAACACTTTATTTGAGATGGAGAGGCAAAAACTGTATTCATCGGCCAGCTGAAGACACTTTTTTTGAGAAGTAGCGGTAAAAACTGTATTCATCGGCCAACTGAAGACACTTTTTTCAGAAGTAGCGGTAAAAACTGTATTCATTGATTATTTGAACGCACTTTTTACTCGGAAGTGCGGTAAAAACTGTATTCATAGACTTGCTGAAAACACTTTTTTTGAGATGGCGTGGCAAAAACTGTATTCATTGGCTTGCTGAAGACACTTTTTTTGAGAAGTAGCAGTAAAAACTGTGTTCATTGGTCATTTGAACGCACTTTTTACTCAGAAGTGCGGTAAAAACTGTTTTCATAGACTTGCTGAAGACACTTTTTTGAGAAGTAGTGGAGAAAACTGTATTCATCGGCCAGCTGAAAACACTTTTTTTGAGATGTAGTGGCAAAAACTGTTTTCATTGACTTGCTGAAGACACTTTTTTTTAGAAATAGCGGTAAAAACTGTGTTCATTGGTCATTTGAACGCACTTTTTACTCAGAAGTGCGGTAAAAACTGTTTTCATAGACTTGCTGAAGGCACTTTCTTTAAGATGTAGTGGCAAAAACTGTATTCATCGGCCAACTGAAGACACTTTTTTTGAGATGTAGTGGCAAAAACTGTTTTCATAGACTTGCTGAAGGCACTTTCTTTAAGATGGAGTGGCAAAAACTGTATTCATCGGCCAACTGAAGACAATCTTTTTGAGATTGAGAAGAGAAAACTGTTTTCATTGACAACTTTTTTCAGGTTTAGCAGAAAAATCTGTTTTCATCGTTCGGTTAAACCTACTTTTTTTATTTCGAAGAAAAACAGCTCTATATCGTCTACATAACCACCTCTTTTTTTAGTTTTAAAAAAATCTGCTTCCATTAGGGCATCTGACGCCCATTTATTCATAAATGTATGCCTCACATTAACTCTGTTTTACAACCTTTCTCAATCTTCGCCATAAAAAAGTGAATGACCGTTCACTTTTTTGTTGCTTATTTTTTGAAAATACTTAATAATTAAAATAAGTATTCATAAACATAAAAAGGGAGGATTGGGATGGACATCCAAAATGTGGTTGCCGTCGTTACTGGTGGAGCTTCAGGTTTAGGAGAAGCAACAGTAAAACGATTAGTTGAACAAGGTGGCAAGGCTGTTATTTTTGACTTAGCTGAAGAAAAGGGGCAAAGATTAGCAGAAGAACTGGGAGAAGCGGTTATATATGAAAAAGTTGATGTAACAGACGGAGCGAGCGTTCAGTCAGCCCTTGAAAAGACCATCGATCATTTCGGTAAAGTTAATGCGCTAGTCAATTGTGCAGGTATCGCAATTGCAAAGAAAACTATTGGTAAAAAAGGTCCGCATGACTTAGAATCTTTTTCAAAAGTTATTCAAGTTAATTTAATCGGTACGTTTAACACGATTCGACTAGTAAGTGAAAAAATGGCAATAAATGAACCAAATGCTCATGGGGAACGTGGTGTGATTATTAACACGGCTTCAATTGCAGCCTTTGAAGGGCAAATTGGGCAAGCAGCTTACAGTGCTTCAAAAGGTGGCGTTGTTGGTATGACTCTACCAATTGCTCGAGATCTTGCGAGTTTAGGAATTCGTGTTATGACAATTGCCCCGGGTTTGTTTGAAACGCCATTATTTGCATCTTTACCAGAACAAGCTCGTGAAGCATTAGGAAAGATGACTCCGTTTCCGTCAAGACTAGGCCAACCAAGAGAATATGCTCAACTTGTCCATAGTATTATTGAAAATCCAATGTTAAACGGTGAAGTAATTCGTCTCGATGGGGCCATTCGTATGCAACCGCGTTAAGCTATAAATCTAGTCAAGAATTATAGAAATCGCACAGAAAGACTGTTTTTCGCACAATTTTTTACGAATTCGCACGAAAAAATTTATTTTCGCACGTCTTTTTTGTCTTTTCGAACAGTCACATAGCAAATTAGCACAAAAAATTACTCTTTTCGCACAAACTCAGCTCTTTAAAACAAGAAAATGATCTTATTTCCATTTAACAACAATAAGAAAGCGCTTAACCGGATAAAAAAAGGGGGGAATGTTTGCATGGGAAGACCGTATTTAACCGAAGAACATGAAATTTTCCGTGAATCATTACGAAAGTTCTTAGAAAAAGAAGCTTATCCTTACTATGAAGAGTGGGAGAAAAAGAAGGAAGTACCTCGTTCTTTTTGGAAAAAAATGGGAGAACAAGGCTTTCTGTGTCCGCAGGTTGATGAAAAATATGGTGGGTTTAACGCTGATTTTGGTTATGCTGTTGTTTTAAATGAAGAACTTGAAAAGGTTGGCTCGGGTATGGTCGGGATTGGACTTCATAACGATATTACGATTCCGTACATTGAAACTTATGGCACTGAAGAACAAAAAGCCCGTTGGTTACCAGGTGCGGTAAGCGGTGACCTTATTTCTGCCATTGCAATGACAGAACCGGGTGCTGGCTCTGATTTACAAGGGGTGCAAACAACAGCAATTGATGATGGGAATCACTATATTCTTAATGGTGAAAAAACTTTTATTACGAACGGCTACTCTGCAGACCTCGTCGTTGTTGTTTGTAAAACCGATCCGAAGGCACAACCTGCATACAAAGGAATGAGTTTAATTGTAGTAGAAGCGGGAACACCTGGATTTAAAAAAGGGAAAAAACTACAAAAACTTGGTCAGCATGCCAATGATACAAGTGAGTTAATTTTTGAAGATGCCAGAGTACCAAAAGCCAATCTTCTCGGTGAAGAGGGGAGAGGGTTTTATTATTTAATGGAAAAATTACAGCAAGAACGGTTAATGGTCGCGATTCAGGCACAAAACGCTGCTGAGCGAATGCTTGAGATCACAATTGATTATGTTAAACAACGAAGGGCATTTGGAAAGTCTATTAGTAAATTCCAAAACACCCAGTTTAAAATCGCAGAATTAGCAACAGAAATGAAGATAGGTCGATCCTTTTTGGATCAACTCATCGTTGACCATATGAACAATAAACCGATTGTAACAGAAGTATCGATGGCCAAATGGTGGATTACGGATTTAGCAAAAAAAGTAGCAAGTGAATGTTTACAACTTCATGGTGGTTACGGCTATATGGAAGAATACGAGATTGCAAGACGCTATCGTGATATTACGGTCACTTCCATCTATGCAGGTTCAAATGAAATTATGAAGCAAATTATAGCAAAAAATTTAGGCTTATAACTTTCAATGAGATTACAGTTTGAAAAATGAATGGACCATTTGCTAATTATAAGCGACATTTTAAAAATATAAAATAGGGGATGTTCATATGCGGGAAGCGGTCATTGTAGAAGGGGTTAGAACTCCTGT
This sequence comes from Pallidibacillus thermolactis, assembly GCF_025660415.1. Lineage (NCBI taxonomy): Bacteria > Bacillati > Bacillota > Bacilli > Caryophanales > Bacillaceae > Pallidibacillus > Pallidibacillus thermolactis. The sequence continues at coordinate 12,099 of NZ_JAOUSE010000039.1, read as the reverse complement.
TGGGAGAAAAAACGGTTTTTTAAGCGGAATTCGTGCGGAAGATTTAGCTGCCCTTCCTCTTGCGGAAGTCATAAAACGAGCTGGTATCTCGCCTGAATTAGTGGAGGACGTAATATATGGCTGTGTGTCTCAAGTTGGTGAGCAAGCTGGAGTTATTGCTAGACAAGCGGCACTTATCGCTGGCTTTCCTATTGAAGTTCCGGGTACAACGATTGACCGGCAATGTGGATCCGGTCAACAAGCTGTCCACTTTGCTGCACAAGCAATCATTAGTGGGGATATGGATGTTGTCATTGCTGGTGGCGTTGAGAGTATGTCCCGAGTACCGATTGGCTCAAATATGCTAGATGTTCAGCCTGCAGAATCTTTGAAAGAGAAATATGAAATTATTCATCAAGGTTTATCCGCGGAACGCATTGCAAAAAAATGGAATTTTAGTAGAGAACAACTAGATGAATTTTCCCTAGAAAGTCATCGTCGGGCGATTGTGGCACAAGATGAAAATCGTTTTGCAAATGAAATTATGCCTGTTGAAGTGACGCTACCGGATGGAACAAAAACGGTAGTTCGTCATGATGAAGGACCAAGAAGGGAAACGTCCCTCGAAAAATTAGCGGGATTAAAGCCAGTTTTCCAAGAAAATGGCGTCATTACTGCAGGAAATTCAAGTCAAATAAGTGACGGCGCGGCAGCTATTTTACTAATGTCGCGTGAAAAGGCAGAAGAACTTGGATTAAAACCTAGATTCCGTATTGTTGCCCGTTCGGTGGTTGGATCTGATCCGACATTTATGTTAACAGGGCCGATACCGGCTACAGAAAAGGTTTTGAAAAAAGCAGGATTAACGATTGATGATATCGATGTGTTTGAAGTTAATGAAGCTTTTGCTTCGGTCCCACTTGCTTGGTTAAAAGAAACCGGAGCCAATCCTGAAAAACTCAACCCGAATGGAGGAGCCATTGCCTTAGGTCATCCACTCGGTGCAAGTGGAGCACGTTTAATGTTAACTATGATGTCTGAATTGGAAAGAACAGGAGGGCGGTACGGCTTACAAACGATGTGTGAAGGTTATGGTATGGCAAATGCCACCATCATCGAACGGCTCTAACAAGAGGTTCGAATTTGAAGTTTGGGATTCATGGGGCCACATTATTAATCCAATTAATTCAATGAGAAAAAGAGGGTGTACGATAACGATGCCTTTACAGTCTATACGTGTACTAGATTTGTCACGATTACTACCAGGTCCATTTTGTACGATGATTTTAGCTGATTTTGGAGCGGAAGTAATTAAAATAGAAGAACCGAAATATGGAGATTACGCTCGTGGTTATGAGCCCAAGTTTGGTCATACGAGTGTCATGTTCCATTCACTTAATCGCAATAAGAAAAGCGTCGCCCTCAATTTAAAAGAAGAGGACGATCAACAGAAATTTCTTGAACTGGTCAAAGAGGCCGATGTACTTGTTGAATCGTTTCGACCTGGTGTAATGGAACGATTAGGCCTTCATTATGAAGTTTTAAAAGAAATAAACCCACGCCTCGTTTACTGTGCCATTACAGGTTATGGTCAAACCGGTCCTTATGCGCACCTTCCTGGTCACGATATTAATTATATTAGTTATGCTGGTCTGCTTCATCTAATGGGCGAACGGGAAGGAAAACCCATCGTTCCTTCGGTACAAGTGGCTGATATTGGTGGTGGGGCTTACCCAGCTGTTGTTGGGATTCTTTTAGCATTAATGGAACGGGAAAAGTCTGGTCAAGGACAGTTTGTGGACATTTCAATGATGGATGGTGTTCTATCTTGGTTACAAGCGACTTTGCCAAACTATTTAATGACGGGTGAAGAAGTTAAACGCGGTGAACAAATGCTGTCTGGAGGTTTGGCGTGCTATGAAGTATACCAAACGAAAGATGGACGTTGGATATCGGTCGGTGCGTTGGAGCCGAAGTTTTGGAAAGTTTTTTGCGAAACGATTGGTAAACAAGAATATATTGGGAAACAATTTGTCCCAATTGATGAACAATACAGAATGAAGCATGAGATACAATCCATTATTTTTACAAAAACGTTGGATGAATGGATGGAACTTTTTGAGAAAGTAGAAGCTTGTGTATCACCGGTACTCTCTTTTTCAGAATTAGAAAAGAACCCACAAGTACAGAGTAGAAAAATGATCCAAGAAAAACAAAATTTAAAGTATATCAGTAATCCAATTAAACTATCTAGAACACCAGGTGCCATTCAATCTAGAGCACCAAAGCTTGGTGAACATAACGACGTGTTTTTAAAAAAGGAGGAGTAAAATGTCTAAAGAAAAAATTATGAAATTAAAAGAACAAGTTGAACTACCCGTAATTATGGCGCCAATGTTTTTAATTAACGATCCGAATATGGTACTGCGGGCTTGTGAAAGTGGTATTGTAGGAACATTTCCAGCTCTTAATGCTCGTACAACAGAAATCCTGGATGATTGGTTAAAACAAATAACAACGGAATGGAAGGAGTTAAAACAATCAAATCCAGATAAAAAAATTGCCCCGTGGGGAATAAACTTTATTAGTCATCGTACGAATAAGCGGTTTTATGAAGATCTCCAATTGATTGAGAAATACCAACCGCCTCTTGTTATTACATCTCTCGGTGATCCAAGTCCAGTTGTTAAAATTGTTCACGAATATGGTGGATTAGTCCTCTCAGATGTAATTGATATAAAATTTGCGAAAAAGGCACTTGAAAAAGGATCAGACGGACTAGTTCTCGTAACAGCCGGTGCTGGTGGACATGGTGGTACTTATAATCCAATTGCGTTTATCCATGAAGTACGTGAGTTTTTCGATGGTCCACTCGTTTTAGCTGGTGGATTATCGAAGGGTGAAGATATATTAGTTGCAGAAATTTTAGGGTCGGACTTTGCCTATCTTGGCTCTCGCTTTATTCCAGCTGTGGAAAGTAAAGCGGTTGATGAATATAAAGAAATGATCTTATCTTCTAGTATAGAGGATATTATTTATACGGATACGTTTAGTGGCATACATGCGAATTACTTAATACCGAGTATTGAAAAAGCGGGGCTGGATCCTAAGAACTTGCCAAGTAAAGATGATATTGACTTTTCAAATTTACGGGAGAAAAAAGCGAAGGCTTGGAAAGATATATGGGGAGCAGGTCAAGGGATAGGTTCAATCAAGAAAATTCAAACGGTTGCTGAAATCGTAGAAGAGTTAAAACAACAATATGATAAGGCAAAAGCGAAAGTGACGAAGGATAGCAAATTTACTTATCAAAATTAATAGGTTTATAGATGGTGAATGAATGCTCAATCATTATACCTTTTCTCATGGATATGTATGAAATAAACGCGAAACTTATTGTCTGGAAAAAACATGTAGAAGAATATTCAAGAGATAAACTGTCGTAGACAAAGTGTGAGGATATGTCTTCGAACCGAGCACTCGCGGATAAAACGAAGAGAAAATTAGGTAGAAAACTCTTTGAGAACACTTCTCGTGGATAAAACGAAGTAAAAAATAGGTAGAAATGTCTCTGAAACCAGTTCTTAGGGACAAAACCTACTTAAAATAAGTTTAAAACGTCCATGTGGCCAGTTTTTCACGGACAATTGCCAAATAAAGAAGTTCCACGAATAAACTTGTTTAAAAAAATAGACCAACTTTAAGAAAACGATATAACAAAGAGGTGAACAACATGACAGAATTAATTCAAGTAAAAAAAGAGAATCATATAGCCTACATTACAATGAATCGACCAGATAAATTGAATGCTCTTTCTGAAGAGCTTGCTACCGAATTAAATATAGCCATCAAAGATGCGGACCAGGATCCGAATGTAAAAGTGATGATATTAAGCGGTGCAGGTCGTTCTTTTTGCGCGGGTGGAGACATCGGCTCTTTTCAACAGATTCATAGTGTTGCTGATATGTTGAACCATATGCAGGAAGTTGTTCAAATTCAAAATACAATTCAAAATGCCCAAAAATATATTATTAGTGCTGTCCATGGCTATGCAGCAGGTGCTGGCTTTAGTGTGGCTCTTGCAACCGATTTTATCGTCGCCCATCGTGATGCGAAGTTTGCGATCAGTTTTAATCACATTGGTCTAATTCCCGATTTAGGTTTAGTAAAAAAATTGTCGGAAGTTGTTCCTCCCCATTTAGCGAAAGAATGGATTTCGTCAGCAAAAGAAGTATCAGCAGAGGAAGGTTTCCAACGTGGTTTTGTCAATAAACTTGCAGAGGGCGATGTCATAAAAGAAGCGACTGATTTTGCTCAATTTATAATAAGTGGTCCACCGATTGCAAATCCATTTGTCAAATATTTAGTAAATCATGCACATGAACTAACGAACGAAACAAATCAGATGTTAGAAAGTACTATGCAAGCATTATTATTCCAGACAAAGGATCATAAAGAAGGAATACGTGCTTTTTTTGAAAAGCGGAAGCCTGACTTTAAAGGAGAATAATAGATTTGACGCTCACTTTCACATGTGGAAAAAATAATTAAAGGTGGCTATCGTATGTTAGAAGAGATTGGTTTAAAACGGATTCGCTTAGATTTGCCTTTTCGACTGAACCATGTCAATTGTTTCTTAGTAGAAGGACCCAATGGTTGGATAGTGATAGATGCCGGTTTGCATAATAAACCAACGGTAAAACGGTGGGAAGAGGAACTTCAAGGAAAAGAAGTTTCCGATATTTATATAACCCACTATCATCCTGATCACTTTGGTTACGCCGGTGGACTTCAACAAAAAACGGGTGCAAAAGTATCTATGTCTAAAATTGATGCTACTGATGGATTTATGGCATGGGAAAAGAATTTTTTAGATTCATTGGAAACCAATTATCAGTTATCTGGGATTCCTAAAGATACGGCAAAGGCAATGGCTGACGATACGAAATCTTTTAAGCCAAGAGTAACACCGTATCCTGAAGTGAATCATTTTTTTCAAGAAGGGGAAAAGGTACAAATTGGTAAGCTAGAATACGAAATTTATTTTACACCAGGACATTCCGATGGTTTAATTGTATTTTTTAATAAAGAAAAAAGTGTTTTGCTATCAACAGACCATATTTTACCAAAAATTACACCGAATATAAGTTACTGGTATCATGGTGATCCGAATCCGTTACAAACGTACTATCATTCCCTTGAAAAAGTGAAAAAACTCAATGCTGAGTATGTCATCCCGTCGCATCGCGAGCCGTTTACCGATGCAAACAAGCGAATAGAAGAGATTAAAGCTCATCATGCTGAACGACTTGAAAAAACATTAGAGGCTATTCAAAAAGAAAGTACGGTTTATCAAGTTAGTAAAGTCCTGTTTCCTTTTATTGAAACTATTCACGAAACACGGTTTGCTGTGGGTGAAACTCTTGCCCATTTAGAATATTTACGTTCCAAAGGTGAATGCAAACGGGAACTTGTCAATGGAAAATATGTGTATTTTGTATAAAAAACGGTCTGTCATTCTAATGGAAGGGTCAATCAAGTGGCACACCCAATTCTCCTTGGAGCGGTAACGTGTCCTTGACAAATTTTCATTGGATTCTGAACGGGTGAAAAAGCCATTGTCATAAAAAGGCACTTTGTTTTCCGAGCCGTAGCTATGGACATTATTTGACAGCTTCTAAAAGGATTTTAGTTCTTTTCATAGCCAAACTAAGAAAAGTTTGCTACAATCAAGTTGAAACAAAACAAAATAAAGTCAATTTACACTAGGGGCGCCGGTCGGCTGAGAAGTACCCTTTGAACCTGATCTAGTTCATACTAGCGTAGGGAAGTGTAACATAAAATTTAGATACAAAAACGATGATGTTACGATTTCCCCGCGGTTCGAAAAGAATGCGGGGTTTTATTTTGTTTTGTGAAAAAACTTAATATTTTAGAAGACTACTAGGGGCGCCATATGGCTGAGAAGTACCCTTTGAACCTGATCTAGTTCGTACTAGCGTAGGGAAGTAGTGTCGGAATTCGTATATACATATGTATGTATCGAAAATAACGCCACTTTCCTTCGCGGGAAGTGGCTTTTTAATTTTAAAAGGGAGGAGTATTTAAAATGGAAAAAATAATGACTTTTACTGACAGATTATTTCAGAACGTACAACCGATTTGGGAGAAAAATCATAACCATCCGTTTGTTCAGGAGTTAGGGAAGGGAACTTTAGATAAAGATAAATTTATTCATTATATGAAGCAAGATTATGTGTACTTAATTGATTATGCCAAACTATTTTCAATCGGTGTTACGAAGGCAACGAACCTAGAAACAATGCAAAAATTCTCACAAGTGCTTCATGACACTTTACATTTTGAAATGGAATTACATCGTCAATTTGCAGCGGAATTTGGGATTACAAATGAGGAGTTAGAAGCGACAAAGCCAACACCGGTAAACGTTGCTTATACATCCTATATGCTAACGGCGGCTCATAATGGTAGTTTAGCGGAAGTTGTTGCTTGTTTACTTCCTTGTGCTTGGGATTATTGGGAAATTGGTAAGCTACTGAGAAAACAATATGGTGACATATTGGCATCAAACCCTTACCGTAAGTGGGTTGAAACATATGACTCTGAGACTTTTGGTGAAGGCGCGAAGGCCCTTATTCAACTTATGGATGAATTAGCGGAAGGAAAACCAGAAAGAGAATTAGCTGTTTTAGAGAAACATTTCCAAATGACATCGAAATATGAATATTTATTCTGGGATATGAACTATTACAAACAAGATTGGCCAATTTAATATGGAGGCGGAACTGGTGAATAAAACGAGAAAAATAACGTACACAGCCATTATTGCGGGACTTACGACAGCAACAAGTACACTCATTTATATCCCGTTAGGTTTTGCCAAAATTTTTCCAATTCAACACTTTGCTAATGTCATTTCAGCAGTTCTATTAGGGCCCTGGTATGCCACATTACAAGCGTTTCTTACTTCAACATTACGAAACATGATGGGAACGGGAAGTTTATTTGCTTATCCAGGAAGTATGATTGGCGCCTTTTTAGCAGCCATTATTTTTTCAAAAACCAAAAAGTTATCCTTAGCAGCCTTTGGTGAAGTTGTAGGTACCGGGATATTCGGGGCGATGGCTACATATCCAATCGGTATTCTCTTTATGGGACAAAAGGCAACGCTGTTTGGATTAATTCCAAGCTTTTTAATGGCATCCTTTGCCGGTGCATTAATGGCATACGGGCTTCTGAAAGTTATGAGCCGTAACAAAATAATAGGAGGTTTAATTTATGAAAACAGCACTTACGATCGCGGGTTCTGATTCCGGAGGCGGGGCAGGCATTCAAGCAGATCTAAAAGCTTTTTCGGCAAATGGGGTTTATGGCATGTCAGTCATTACTGCAGTGACCGCCCAAAATACGGTGGAAGTTCGATCTGTTCAAGATATTGATACGGACATTATTCGTGATCAGATTGAAGCAGTATTTGATGATATTCAGGTTGATGCGGTTAAAATAGGAATGTTATCAAAGCCAGAAACAATTGAAGTTGTTATTGAAGGTTTGAAAAAGTATAAACCGTCGTTTATCGTTCTTGACCCGGTCATGGTATCAAAAGGCGGTCATCATCTATTGCAACCAGAAGCAGTTGAAAAATTAAAAGAGTTGTTACCACTTGCGACAGTGATCACACCAAATATTCCGGAAGCAGAAGTGCTGACTGGGCTTACGATTACGAATTTGGATGATATGAAAAAAGCTTGTGAAAAGATTTATGAACTTGGAGTAAAAACAGTTCTTTTAAAGGGGGGTCACCTTAACAGCGAGCCTAACGATTTATTTTACGATGGTCAAACGTTCCATTTAATTGAAGGAAAAAGATTCTATACAAAGAATACCCATGGCACAGGTTGTACACTATCTGCGGCAATTGCAGCAAACTTAGCGAAGGGAATGTCCTTGCTAGATGCAGTTCAAAAGGCGAAATGTTATATCAGTGTAGCAATCGAACATAGTCTTGACTTAGGACATGGTCATGGACCAACTCATCATTTTTACCAACTGTATAAAAAGGAGCTGGCTTTTAATGAATAAAACAGAAGCAAAGTTGTTATTTGAAAAAGTAAAAGCAGAACAACCACTTGTTCACTTTTTGACAAATACGGTGACAATCAATGATTGTGCCAATGTTACGTTAGCAATTGGAGCATCACCGGTGATGGCGAATGAAGTAAACGGAATTGAAGAGATGACAAATCTTGCCCAAGCCCTTGTCATTAATATGGGTACGATTACGGACCAAGTCTATGAATCTATGATTCGAGCCGGTAAAGCGGCGAATAAAAAAGGGATCCCTGTCATATTGGACCCGGTAGGTGCCGGAGCTACGACTTATCGTACAGAATTAGCACTGGACTTTTTAAAACGAGTAAAGGTCTCCATCATAAAAGGGAATGCCTCTGAACTTTATACTTTAATTGGTGGCGATGCGGTGACGAAGGGAGTCGATGCAGGTTTTATCCCAATTTCTAATAAAGAATTGGCTCAGGAAGCTGCCATTAGGTTCGGGAATGTCGTTGTTGTAAGCGGAGCTATTGATGCGATATCTGATGGAGAGAAAGTTGTTCAAGTGGAAAATGGTGATGAGTGGTTACCGCGTATAACGGGAACGGGTTGTATGGCGGCAGGCGTAATTGGATGTTTTGCCGGAGTAACGGATGATTATTTTACGGCTGCTTCCGTTGGTATTTCTGTTATAGGTTTAGCGGGAGAATTAGCAAAAAAGGCAATGTTAAGTCATGAAGGAATTGGTACTTTCCGTGTCAAATTCATGGATGCGATCTTCCGGATGGATGGTGATATTTGGGCAGAAGGAGTACGTTTATCATGAACATGGATTACAGCTTATATTTAGTGACGGATGAGTCGGTTCCTACAGATCAATTATTACGCGTCGTCGGGGAAGCCGTTGAAGGTGGAGTAACCCTTGTTCAATTAAGAGAGAAAAGATCTGAAGGAAAAATTTTTTATGAAAAGGCGTTAAAATTAAAGCAATTTCTAAAGGAAAATTATGCACATATCCCCCTTATTATAAACGATCGAGTGGATATCGCTTTAGCTGTTGAGGCAGACGGTGTTCATATCGGACAGAAGGATATTCCTGTTACAGCTGTTCGGAAAATTGTACCTGAATCAATGATTGTTGGTGTATCTGTCTCAAACGTTACAGAAGCAAAGGAAGCTGCAAAAAATGGTGCTGACTATCTTGGTGTCGGATCTGTCTATCCTACAACAACAAAGGATAATGCAGAGCATTTATCGGAAGGCATGTTAGAAGAGATTGCAAAAACTGTCACAATTCCTGTCGTTGCCATTGGCGGATTGAAAGTGGATAATCTTGAAAAGGTACGCTGTGAAAATGTACATGGGATTGCTGTTGTATCTGGAATTATACATGCCAAAAATCCGAAAGAAGCAGCTGGAGCGTATCGGAAGAGTTGGGGTGCTTAGTAAATAAACGTTTTTAAGGAGGAATCATCGATATTAGGTTCCTCCTCTTTTTTTACATGAGAAGATACTGACGACCTGTGATGTTATCATTAATTGTGGCAACTTATTTGGCAGCTGTTTTTTTACAATACCTTTTGCCGAATGATTAATGTAGGTTTCACCTATAAATTTTACCAACAAAGAAATATAAATCAATGTATGTTAAAATATAAACAAAATGAAGTACTAAAGGAGATTGTTATGAGTTATAAAATTCTTTTTCTCGACATCGATGGTACAATTTTAAAACCTGATCATACGTATACAGAAAAGACAAAAGAAGCCATTAAACAAGTTCAAGCGAAAGGTATCGAAGTGTTTTTTGCTACTGGTCGCCCGTTGCACGAGTTAGAAGACTTAGCAAAGGAGTTAGGAATTGAATCCGGCATTGGTTATAATGGTGGTTTTGCAAAATATAAAGGTGAAGTTATTGTAAATGATGCTTTCCGCCCAGCACTCGTTTCAGAGATTCGAGATTTGGCTAAGCAGTTAGGGAATGAGCTCATTTTTTATACAATAGGGACAAATTATTTATCAAAAACCGAAGATCCAAAAATGAAATTCTTTGTTAATCTTTTTACAATGAAACAAAATGAACAGTTACCGGATGATTTTACAAAAGACGTATATGGTATTTCTGCCATTAAGGTGTTACCTGAACATGTGTCATATTATGAGAAATTTGAAGAACTGTATATGAGTCCAGTCAATGTAGCCGGTTTAGAAAATGCCTACGATTTAATTCAAAAGAAAATCAATAAGGGGACGGCTGTAAAGAAGGTGTTAGATGCCCTTAATATTTCTGCTGATGAAGCTATTGCTTTTGGTGATGGAATGAACGATTTAGATATGTTGCAGTTTGTTGGTCATAGCTTCGCAATGGCAAATGGGAACCCTAAAATTTTCGAATATGCAAAATATAAAACAACATCAGTGCAAGAAGACGGTATATACAATGGACTTAAGAAACTTGGCTTATTAGACTAATTGTTATGTACACGGTTCCTTGTCCCAGTTTTGTTTGGGCAAGGGGCCGTTAGATAGTTTTTTAAAAAAGGATGAGCAGTCATGACAAAGCAAATTTTGAAAAATGATTGGGCACCGATTTTACAAGATGAGTTTGCGAAACCGTACTATTTACAGTTGCGCGAGTTTTTAAAATATGAATATAGCAATTTTATTGTGTATCCAGATATGTACGATATTTTTAATGCGCTCCATTATACTTCCTTTTCTGATGTGAAAGTGGTAATCCTTGGACAAGACCCGTATCATGGACCAAACCAAGCCCATGGCTTAAGTTTTTCTGTTAAACCTGGTGTGCCTCACCCACCGTCGTTACGTAATATTTTTCAAGAATTGCAGAATGATTTAGGTTACCCGATTCCAAAGTCCGGGTCCTTAGTTCCTTGGACACGGCAAGGTGTATTATTGTTGAACACCGTCCTAACGGTTCGCGCAGGACAGGCCCATTCTCATAAAGGAAAGGGATGGGAAATTTTTACCGACCGGGTGATTGAAAGTTTGAATGAAAAGCCAGATCCTGTTGTGTATATTTTGTGGGGGAGTGCGGCCCAAAGTAAGCAGAAACTTATTGATACAACAAAACATTATATTGTAAAGTCACCACACCCAAGTCCACTGTCAGCACATCGCGGCTTTTTTGGCAGCAAACCATTTTCTAAAACAAATGCATACTTACGAATGATTGGCAAGACTGAAATTGATTGGGCATTGCCTGTTGATTAATTTGTATTGTTTCTCGCACGGAAAATCGGGTAGATCGTACGGAAGATTAGTTTTTTAGAAATGAAAATCGGGTAAATCGCACAAAACTTTGGATTTCCGCACAGAAATTGAGGAGATCGCACGAAATTTAGGGTTTTCGCACAAAAATTGAAGAGATCGCACGGAATTTGAGGTTTTTCGCACAAAAATTAAGTGAAATCGCACAGAATTTAGGTGTTTCACAGAAAAAATTGGGTAAATCAAACCGATTTTAACTAATATTGTTTATAAATTTGATTTATTAGCTAAAAATCTCTCATATTTAGTTAAAAACATTGTTTAAAATCTATTAAACCCGTCCAAACTAGTTTACAAGAAAAGAAAAATGACGGGGAGGAAGACAAATTGAAAGGGGAAGTTCAATTACCGGAAGTATTACAGCCTAATGTCGATGATTTTTTGAAGTTGTTATTTGAATTAATTATGAAAAATAGTAATCTATAAGTTTGGGGCCATAAAGAAGGTCCCATATTTTTTTATCGTATTGGAAAATACTGAACATATTCGTATTGTTTGTATTCGACCAGGATTGAGGGGGTGGTACTTCATAACATCTGACGGTTTTGCAGTACTGACCCATTATTGTGATCCAAATGAAGAAATTGTAGCAGATGCAAGAATCTTGTGGAAATACTTTTTGAACAATTTGTGGTATGAGTAAAATTATTGTGGGCAAAATTTAACCCCCTCATTTGTTGAGGGAACGTTAGAACGCTCAACAAATGAGGGGGCCACCAAGCGAAAGCGCGGTAGTTAATAAGCAAATAACATGAA
>NZ_JAOUSE010000038.1:0-29398 GCF_025660415.1 Pallidibacillus thermolactis | reverse complement strand
TCCTTTCTGTTGAATGTTGTCTCCTCAACTTCATTCTACAAAAAAGGACGATTTTTTTGTACCATTAAATAGCAAAAGGGCTAGACCGAAGGTCAATTAAAAATTGACTTTTCGGACAGCCCCAAAATAAATTTTCGCATGACAAATAGACCTCACGATTTCCATTTTTTTCGCCAGGTCTTTGTGATATAATCTTACTTACGATTACTGATGCATTGTTGCCTTTTCGTAATCGTATTTCAGATTATGTGTGATAAGGTGATAAGCCGATTTCAAGAACTTATTCACGCATGCTATGGACGCAACTTTATGAGGTTTCCTCTGGGGTTGCGTTTTTAATTTATCATAATAATCTACAATATGATTTTGTGTATTTTTCCGTAGTTGGATCATGGTCTGGATCATGTAAAATAGAATCTTTCTAAGTTTGTTATTTCCTCTTTTATTAATCTTGTCTTTATAAAAGGTATTCCCAGATTGATATCTCATAATATCAATACCGACGTAAGCATTCAGTTGTTTATGGTTTTTGAATCGTCGAATATCTCCTAGTTCTCCAATTAAACGAACTGCAGTCGTTTCTCCGATTCCTGGAAATGAAATTAAAATCTGATACTCTTGTTTATCTTTCGATAATTTAACCATCTTTTGGACAAGTTGATCTCTTTTCTCCTTCAAGTCTGCAATCCGTTTGGCATAATCCCGCACTTGTTCACAGCGAATATCATCTTTTGAAATTGCTGGATACGCTTCTTTTGCTGCTTCGATTAAAGCGATCCCTTTTTCTTCAGCACGTGCCAATGATAAGTTTTTTCTTGTGTTGGCTTTTAAACGATTACGAATCACTGTTTTTGAACAAACTAACACATGATCCGGATGAGAGTATAATTGAACGACATTTAAAAATAAAGCAGAACGTTTACTGAATAGCTTTTCTAACTCAGGAAAACTCAATTGTAGAATCGCATGTAAACGACTATATAAATGCGTCATTTCACTACTTAATTCATCATAATATCTCGTCATTGCACGCATTTGTTTATAATATTCCTCTTCTTGATAAGTTTGTTCACGTTCAGCTCTAAAGTGAGTTTTCGCAAGTTCATGAGCGTCGCTTTTATCTGTTTTTTGTCTCCTCATTGAAGCCATTTGAATATTCGCTTCGAGTGGGTTAACTCGATAATACATATAACCTTGATCACCTAAGAATCGTTCTAGTGGTTTTGAATATACGCCTGTTGCTTCAAAGACAATATCAGGTGCCTGTCCATCTTTTTGTGTTAAAGATATAAGGGTTTCGTTTAATTTCTCGAAAGAGTAACGGTTATGGGTTATTTCACCCTCATATTCGCATTGACGATAACGGTCGTAAATGACCATTGTACTTTTCCCCATACTGACATCAAATGCCACTACGTGTTTCATATTTTCTGCCTCTCCTTTTTAGCCAAACATAGAAGTTCTTCACATTGCCTTATCGATTCCATTTTCTTATACACGGTCTCTTCGGACCCAACATACTAAACTGATTCAAATAAGGATGTGAAGTTGGTCTGTTTTTAATACGGACTCTATTTGGTCCCAGGGGCTGTTCGACCTTCCTTCACTTCTACTATAAAAAAATAGTAGCACAAACCTTGGCCTAGGTCTGTACTACTAATGTTAGTATGTTTTTAATATTTATACTATAAAATTTTCATTGTCTTTTTTTCTTCTCCTTCATACCAATCGAATTCAATTTCAAACGAGTGTTTATCTCCTTTCACTTCATATTCAAATTCTACTTTTATATCATCCGTCGGACTAATGACAATTTCTTCATTTCCTTGCATAAATACGAATTTCTGTTCTTCCCTTAATTTTTTTGCTATTGTTTCAAGGGTCGTTGCAAGTTGTTGGAGATTTTGGTTTTCTTTATGTTTTAACAAAACTTGTGTTCTAGGTTGATTTTGTTGTTCCATAAACATCCTCCCTATCAATCATTAATCAAAATATATTCCTAAAAGTATAATCAACAAAATAGTACTTATTCGACATTTTACAATAGCTCTTAATTCTATTTAAAAAATTGGACTTGAACGGTTAGAGTTGAAAAGGTTAAAGAAATCCCTTCTTTTTCATTTTCTGATAAACGGAGTTTAAACACAAAAAAGTCTGAGCTTACTAAAAACAAACGCTTATGTTAGTTCATTTATTTTTAGTGTAACCCAGACTAACAATTTTTATATGGCATATTTTTCCTTAAACATGATAAAGATAAATACACTCCTTGTAATTGATTTTACTCATGTATTTGATACAAGTTCTCATCCTTAGATTTATCATATTGGTTTTGTTGAAAACTCAAAATAAATGTTAAAAGATTTATATAATATTTAACAGGAAAAAAGATTGTTTTTGGTGGAAAATTGTCAATAAATGATTTAAAAAAATAACGAAGCCTTCTCCCATTTACCCTGTGAATTTAACGGTTATCCACTTTTTCAGGATATAAATCGTGATTCATCATACGGAAATTCGCCATTTCTTCATATTTTGTTCCTGGTTTTCCATAATTACAATACGGGTCAATGGAAATTCCACCACGAGGTGTAAATTTCCCCCAAACTTCAATATAACGAGGTTCTAACAATTTAATTAAATCATTCATGATAATATTGACACAATCTTCATGAAAGTCTCCGTGGTTACGAAAACTAAATAAATATAGTTTCAAAGATTTACTTTCTACTAATTTTTTATCTGGAATATAAGAAATATAAATTGTTGCAAAGTCTGGTTGATTCGTTATTGGACAAAGACTAGTAAATTCAGGACAATTAAACTTCACAAAATAATCACGATTGGAATGTTTATTTTCAACCGCTTCTAAAAGTTCAGGTGCATATTCGTATACATATTTTGTGCCCTGATTCCCTAGTAAAGATACTTCTTGTTTTTCTCTTCCCATAAAAAAATCCTCCTTTGATTGTGCAGGAGGAGGTTCACATAACGAAGTTAACTTCGGATACAAATAAAAAGCCCTGTCCTATGGACAAGGTTATAATATGTATGATCCATAGTTTTTTATAGAGGGTTTCGCTATGAACCTCTCCCGCATTATACGGGTATTTTATTCTACAATATTTTATCATATATGTTAACCATTCGCATGTCAAGGTTGAGAACCATTAGTTGTTATTTGAATTTTCTACTGAAATTTGCCACTTCACTCCGAATTTATCTGTAACTTGACCATATGCTTCACTCCAATCCGTTGATTGCAATGGCATAATAGCCTCTCCGTCTGCTTGCAGGCGTTCATATATTTTTTCTGCTTTTGCCTTATCATCTAGGACAATTGCAATCGTTAAATTTGAGCCCACTTCAAACGGTTCTCCCGGGGAGTTATCAGATATCATTAACTCGGAATTTTCAATGCGTAATTGTGCATGCAACACAAGATCTTTCATCTCTTCTGGTACTTTAAAATCAGGGCTATCTGGAAGATCTCCATAAGTTTGAAAATTCGATAGCTCCGCTCCTAGCGCCTCTTGATAAAATTTAACTGCTTCTTTGCCGTTTCCATTTGTAATGATATATGGTATTAAGCTAAGTGTCACATAATCACCCCATTGGATTTAATTTAACAATTAAAAGCTTATCCCTTTTTCTTTTTTTTCATACAAGACAGATAAATAAACACTATTATCTTTTTCATATGGTGATCTTTGCAAATATACAAGTTTTTTCATTTCCACAAGATGACTTCTTCAACTAAGAAATTTTTCAATATTATATACAATATTGTCATCTAACATGTTTTTGATTTAAATAGATTAATCAAATGGATACAATTCTCTCTTCGTCTATGTCAGGGGAGATTAAATATTTATTACGGACTTGATTTATGGACAGTTCTTTGACAAGGAACAAACTATTTTATAACCTACGATCCTTTTAAAGACATTTATCTAAAAAGTTTTGATCAAACATTTTTTGTTTTTGTTCCTTGATGAAAAACCATCTTCCATTCACCGTCAAATTGCTTCCAGATGGAACTTCGTAAAGAATATTCGTTTGTAATCTCGTTAAAGATTTGATAAGTTGCTAATACAACCTCGTCTGATAATCGGTGTATTTCAAATTCACTCATTTTCATCTTAACAATGCCAATTCCGTCTTCTGGTATTTCTTCTTCCTTAAACAAAACTCTACCTGAACTGCCAAATTCAAAAAAATTATCAGCAAGTATTTTTTTTAATTCCGTTCGTGACGTTCGAATTTCTGGACTTAATAAATTCTCTTCTAATTGTCTAATATGTTCTTTTAATTTTATTTCACTCCCCATATTGATATCTCCTCTCAATATTGATTAGATTCATGTGGGTAAATTGCTTATAATAAGCCTATCTACTATTTTAACAGTGAATAAAAATCACTATTTTTTTGTATTTTCATTATAATCGAAACAAAACAAACGATTCAACAATTTCATTAACTCATTCATCTATACATATATATTTTTTCCGTAGATTTCAAACTTAAGTTAATGAATTCAGATTTATTTCTTGTTTTGTGGATTATGCAAAAACTCATCATTAAATTTTATTAACGAGTTACAACATCATAGTTTTTAATCTTATTATCGTTCATCTTTTATTAACTTATTTTTACATAGTTTGAGTTTCATAAATATTTCAAGATACTGAGCGGCATGTTCTTCCATTTAAAAGATTATATTAATTGTCATTTAAATAATTTTTCATTCATCATATACCGTAAATATCGTAACAAAAACCAATGATTATACACATAAGTAATCGCATATTTTGATCAGTCCCATTGAAGCTTCTTCCTTTATGATTTATAACCAATTTTATATTCTATAAAAATAATTCTAAAGAATACAATCATTTCCAAACCCAATATAATATAATATGTATTATACAAGCTTTAGGAGGATCATAAATTGCGATTAACGACTAAAGAAATTTTTACCATACCTAACTGTTTATCCTATATAAGGATTATTTTACTCCCCATTTTTATTTATATATATTCAACTGCAAATGAAACGTCGGACTATTACTTAGCAGCTGTGATTATTCTATTTTCTGCACTAACAGATTTATTCGACGGTCTCATCGCTCGCAAATTTAATCAAATAACGGAACTTGGTAAAGCCTTAGACCCAATTGCTGATAAATTACAGCAAGCAGCCATTGCAATTTGTCTAATGTTCAAATTTCACTACATGTGGATTATTTTCGCTTTATTTGTTGTAAAGGAGTTATTTATGGGAATCAATGGACTCATTTTACTAAAAAAAGGAAAAAAGCTGGACGGTGCCATGTGGTTCGGCAAAGTCTCAACAGCTGTCTTTTATATGGCAATGTTATCATTGATTGCCTTTCCTAATTTGGATTCTTCTATTGCCAACTTTTTAATGGGAATCACGTTTACTTTTCTAGCTTTATCATTTTTACTATATATTCCTATTTTTATAAAATTGTATAGAGAATAAATCTTAAGTCAATAAAGTAACGGAACAACTGATGAATACGAAGGATTCAAAATGGATAAACAATATACTTACCAAAAGATGCATAGATATGGAGAACAGTATGTCAATGTTAAAAGAAAAAAGCTGAAACAAAAATACTCCTACGAAGATTGAGTCCTAAAAACTTTAAAACGTGCTTGACGAATTAGTCTTCAAGCATCATTTATTTTACAGACATTTTTTGCGATAATGAAAATAATATAATTTTGGAGGGAAGTATAAATGCATACATATATTATTACAGGGGCTTCAAAGGGGATCGGTTTTTCACTGGCAAAGCAATTAATAATTGAAGGAAATGAGCTTATTTGTATTGCGAGAACAACGAACGAAAAATTAACACAACTTGCAAAAGCTAAAAACGTTCCTCTTACATTTATACAATGCGATTTAGCAAACCTCCCTGATGTTGCCAATTTGATGGATAAAATTATAGGTTCAATAAAGAATTCACCTTCGTCTGTTACACTTATCAATAACGCAGGAATAATTGAACCGATTGGTCGGGTTGAAAATAATGGAGCAGAAAAAATAGCAAAAAATATAGCCGTTAATTTAACAGCACCTATGATATTAACATCCGAATTTATCAATACATTTCGAGAAAGTAATATTGACAAAAAAGTAATTAATATTTCTTCAGGAGCAGGTAGAAAACCATATTCTGGATGGAGTAGTTATTGCAGTAGTAAAGCCGGACTAGACCATTTTACCAGAGTTATAGATGTTGAACAACGCGACAAACCTTATGGGGTAAAAGCCATCTCGCTTGCACCAGGAATTATTGATACCGATATGCAGACAAAAATTCGTCAATCAGATAAAAGTGATTTTGAACGTGTTGAAACTTTTATTCAATATAAAGAAAAGGGTGAGTTAAGTTCACCTGATCAAACTGCTGCCAAGATTATCGAGATTATGAAGCGAACAGATTTCCGATTACTTGATCCTATACTTGATCTTCGTAACTTTTAAGAGTGTAAAAAAATTCATTAATAAAAGGTCTCTTTACTAAGTTTAAGAGACCTTTTCGATATCCCATGATTATTTATCAAGTAACTTTAAAAACTCACGCATAAACACAGGTAAATCTGGCCAAGCATGCGCAGAAACTAAATTTCCATCAACATGGTAAGTTGTGTCGCTTACATATGTACCACCAGCAAGCTCGACCCCAGGTTTACATGCCGTATATGCAGTCAACGTTCTTCCGTTAATAACTTCAGGGATAGCCTCAAATATTTGTGAAGCATGACATATCGCACCAATCGGCTTATTTTCTGCAAAGAAATGCTTCACAATGGATTGCACTTTTTCATCTAGACGTAGATATTCAGGAGCTCGACCTCCTGGAATTAGCAATGCATCAAATTCTGCAGGCTTAATATCGCTAATCAGTGCATTTGGTTCAATGAAGTAAGCTTGTTTCTCTTCATATGTATCCCAACCAGTAAAGTCATGAACTACTGTTTGTAATTTTTCCTTTTTAGGTGCAGCAATCGTTACATCATAACCTTCCTCAACTAGCCGATAATAAGGATAATAAATTTCTAAAGCCTCAACTGCATCTCCAGCAAGAATTAAAACTTTACTCAATTTTTAAATCCCCCCTTATTTATGATGACTAAGTTTAGTATATTCTTAATTTTACAAAAACACAACAAACAAACATTGTCATTGTACAAAATATTTATTAATGTTATAGACAGAACGATAGAAAAGTGGTGATAAAAATGAAAGACATTTTTCAAAAAGCTTTACAATCAATTGGAGACGATTCCACACTTTTAAATGTGAAACCTGTTTCTGGTGGTGATATCAATGAGGCCTACTTACTGCGGACAGAAAAACAACAATACTTTATGAAATTTAGAAAAAATGCTCCTAAACACTTTTTTAAATTAGAAAAAATAGGATTAGAATCAATTAAAAATACAAATACAATTGCCGTTCCAACTGTTTTTAAACGGGAAGAAAATGATCATTTCGGATACCTATTAATGGAATGGATTGAAGGAGATCGTACCGATAAAACGGGTGAATTATTAGGAAGAAATTTAGCCTTGATGCATCAATGTACAGGCCCTGGTTTTGGTTACTCAAAAGATACATATATCGGCAATCTGTTACAACCGAATGATTTTTATAATAATTGGATTGATTATTATCGCGAGTGTCGACTTGTACCACAAATTCAACGTGCATACAAAAACAATTATCTTTCACTTCAAATACGAAAGAAATGTGAACGATTACTTGAACGGCTTGAGGAGTGGATACCACCAAAAAGTAAGGCATCCCTATTACACGGAGATTTATGGGGAGGAAATTGGCTGACAGGTAAAAACGGGATTCCATACTTAATTGATCCTTCAATTCTTTACGGTGATCATGAATTTGAAATTGCGTTTACAGAACTTTTCGGAGGCTTTCCTACAGAATTTTATAAAGCCTACAACGAAGTCATGCCACTTTCACTAGAATATGGCGAACGAAAACTACTCTATCAACTATACTATCTATTTGTTCATTTAAATTTATTTGGTACAACTTATTTAGAATCCGTTACAAGAATTGTACATAAATATATATAAAATAAGCCTGATGCATGAGTACAGCACCCCAAAAGTTATAGTAAAAAACTTAACTTTTGGGGTTCACATCAAAGACCTAGGCTTTTTTATTTGAATTAACGAACAGTTTTAAGTGCACGGCTCCAGTTAATTAGTTGATCCAACATACCGTTTATGTTTTCATCATGATAAGCAGCTGGTTTGAATTCGCTCATATTTTCGAAATCAGCCATTAAAGAGAAAGTAACTGCTGTACGCACTGTTGCTACTTGCAGTTCTGCTAAAATTAACCGTAATTGTTCATGAGCACGTGTTCCACCTAAAGAACCGTATCCTACGAATCCAGCAGCTTTATTATTCACTTCTGCATTTAAATAGTCAATTGCATTTTTAAGAGCAGCACCTGGTGCATGATTGTATTCAGGAGTAACGAATACAAAACCATCGAATGAAGCCATTTTTTCAGACCAAGCTTTTGCAGCAGCTTGTTGTGTTTCAGTTGTTTTTGCATCATATAAAAATGCTAAATCGTAGTCCGCAATATCAACTAATTCATAAGTAACACCCTCATCGTTACGGGCGAGAGCTTTTTCATATACGTATTTTGCAACTTGTTCAGCGTTACGGCCATTGCGGTTACTTCCAATTACGAATGCTATTTTAATATTTTCTTTTGTCATTGTAATATCCTCCCTTTGTTCTTTACCAAATAAATTACTGAAAAAACCCATGATGCAGTACTCCTTAAATTGTTTTGTTTGATTTCAAATATCGCTAATTAATAATATTTGAAATCAACATTCTCTATATTAACATATTAAATTGGTTTGTCAAGTAATTCATTATGAATATTTGGTTGAAAATTTCCATGATTATAATAAGTGATGACGACTAGCATTCTTAATCAATTTTCGCTACAATAAAACTTATGAAACGTAGAATGGAAAGAGGGTTATTTATGAATAAGCAATCCATTTATGGATTAACAATAGAGGCATTGGCCGATTGGATGGTTGAACATGGTCAGAAACAATATCGAGCACAACAAGTATGGGATTGGTTATATAAAAAGCGGATAACAAGCTTTCAAGAGATGAAGAATGTAAACAAAGAAACCATTCAACTTTTAGAAGAGAATTTTGAAATTAGCACATTAAATGTTCAAGTTAAACAAGAGTCTAAAGATGGTACAGTGAAATTCTTACTTCAACTAAAGGATGGAAATATAATTGAAACGGTACTAATGAGACAACATTATGGTTTGTCTGTTTGTGTAACAACTCAAGTTGGTTGCAATATTGGTTGTTCTTTTTGTGCCAGTGGTATTCTACGGAAAAACCGTGATTTGCAAGCAGGAGAAATAGTTGAACAAATTATGCAAGTACAACGTCATCTTGATGGCCTTGGAAAGGGAGAACGAGTGAGCCATGTCGTTGTAATGGGAATTGGCGAACCGCTTGATAACTTTGATAATTTGACAACATTCTTAAGAATCATTAATCATCCAAAAGCTTTTGCGATCGGTGCGAGACACATTACCGTTTCTACAAGTGGTATCGTACCAAAAATATATAAGTTTGCTGATTTAGATCTTCGTGTTAATTTAGCTGTTTCCTTACATGCACCAAATAATGAATTACGTTCACAAATTATGAAAATCAACCGAGCATTTCCAATTGAAAAGTTATTTGAAGCAATTAAATATTACTTATCGAAAAAGAATCGTCGTATAACATTTGAATATATTTTATTAGATGATGTTAACGATCATGTTGAGGAAGCAGAACAATTGGCTGCTCTATTAAAAGATATTAGTAAGCTATCCTACGTTAACTTAATTCCATATAATCCAGTTAGTGAACATATCCAATATCGACGGAGTAAAAAGGAAAATATTTTAAAATTCTATGATACATTGAAGAAAAACGGTATTAATTGTGTCATTCGTCAAGAGCTAGGAACGGATATTGATGCAGCATGTGGACAATTACGTAGCAAACATTTGAAGAAAGCAAATTAGTTGAGTTCACTTATTTTTAATTAAAAAGGCTAGATCATGGTTACAAGATCTAGCCTTTTTTATTTCCTAATTTCAAAAAAATCAACTCTTCAATTTGACTTTTCAATTGTAATTGTTTTCGTGGATATAATTTCAAACGTTTTACATTTGTACGCCCGATATGAGTACGAATCTCTTCATTATCTTCTATTATTTTACGAAAATCTTCTACTTCATAGATCTCTTTAAACCAAGGAAAATCTAATAATAATACAATATTTTCGTTAATTTCTTTTTCAGTAGGCTCTTTCACCGGTCTCAATAAATTTATTAGAAAATCAGTTAATGACGGAATGATAAAACACCCCCAAAACTATCTATTTTTAGTTCTGTGCTTGCTATTAGTGCAGGTGCTATTTTCAATATAATTACCTTTATAAAAATATATAATTGGTATTAAGGATAACTAATATACTTCCTATAAAAATGATAAGAAGAAGGCTAATTAATATCATTTTTTCAAATATGGTTATTTGGTTTTTATTGTTCATAAATAATCGATTATATGTTAAGGTAAGCATGATTAAATTGATAATTAAGCAGACACTAGTTGTCTAAGTTTGATTGTTGTAGATAGCTACAACGTCAGAAATAATGAATGAAATTATTATTGCTATTAAATAATAATAATAATAATAAAAGGCATCTAATAGTCTTTTCATAAAAAGATTAATCATCCTTAAATTATATCTTTTAATCTTGGAGATGTAAAAATATATGTCTAATATTCTTTAAATTATGATACTAAAAAAATCAGAATTTTCTAAATATTTTATAGAAAAATTAATATACTTCGCAATAAAAAGGATAAACATGAAATTGGCATGCATCTCCTTAAATAAATAGAAACACTTCTCTTTTATTCTAATGAAAGGGGGGATTTTTTAATTCAGTTAGCACATTCATAAACCGAGAATAATACATTACTAACTGTAACTTTAAAATGGTTTATTAATGTTTGTTAACTGAATGCTTTTTAATTTCATCATAGATTTGCTTTTTCCATTGTAAAAAATCAGTAGAGTGTAGTATTTCTTCTTTTCTTGGTCTTAAAAAGGGAACGATAAATTCCTTTTGGACAGTAGCTGGCTTATTTGACAAAACAATAATCCGATCGGACAAGTATAACGCTTCATCAATATTATGGGTGATAAAAAGAATGGTTCGTTTATACTCTTGCCAAATTGAAAGCAGCCATTTTTGCATTTCGAAACGCGTAAACTCATCTAGGGCTGAGAAAGGCTCGTCCAGACAAATGAGGGATTGCGGACTAAGTAAACTTCGAATAAAGGATACCCTTTGCTTCATCCCACCTGATAATTCGTAAGGGAAATGTTTTTCATAACCTTTAAGTCCTGCTTTTTCAAGCATTTCATAGGCTTTTTTATGATCGTGTTTCCTAGCGATCTCTTGTCCAAGTAATACATTGTCCAAAATATTTCTCCAAGGCATTAAAGCTGGTGTTTGTGGCATATAACTGATAAAACCACGCTTACCTGTAATTTCTTTTCCATCAAATTGAATGGATCCCTTATCAGGTAACAAAATACCACCGATTAAGTTAAACAGTGTGCTTTTTCCACTACCTGATGGTCCTAAAATGGAAATAAATTCACCTTCTTTAACTGTAAAGGTAACATCATAGAGGATTTTTTGGTTACCAAAGGATTTGGTTATATGATTTAGTACTAATTTACTCACGGTTATTTTCCTCCCTTGGCCGCCAACGAATCATCCATTTTTCAAACATCATTATAGCTCCTAACAATAGTAAGCTAATTAGAATGATAAAAATGATGGCGACAAATACGCGATCTGTACGGAAAGACGATTGGGATAATTGCATATAAACTCCAATTCCCTTACTAGCTCCTAACCATTCAGATATAACAGCTCCCATGACACTATACGTCGCAGATATTTTGATTCCAGAAAATAATGATGGTAGAGCATTCGGCCACTCTAGTTTCCAAAAAATTTGCTTTTTCGTTGCTCCAGCCATTTTCATATAATTCATAATATCACGATCAATTTGCTTGAAACCATCTAATAAGGCTATTGTAATCGGGAAAAAACAAACTAAGATAATGACAATGATTTTCGGAAGCATACCAAATCCAAACCATATTACCAGTAATGGAGCAAGTACTATAATTGGAATATTTTGTGAAATAATAAGAAGTGGATAAAAAGCTTCTCTTAAAAATGGAACAATATGCAAAATGGTACCTGTAACAATACCGATGGCACAACCGAGCAAAAGACCAATAATACATAATTGGATCGTTGGCCAAAGATGTTCTAAATACACGTCTGTTCCATGTACAAGTTCAATAAATATGTGTGATGGTGATGGAAGTAGCCATTGTTCAATATTAAAGATCTTAACAAAAAACTCCCAAATGATGAATAAAAGAAGGAGAACCGAAGTTGGTCTCCATCCTTTGATTATTAGTGTTTTCATTATCTGTACTTTTCAGTCAATTGGTCCATTGACGCCCCTTCTTCTGGATTAAAATACACTTTAATTTGTGAAATGATACTTGGTGCACCAAGTTCAACCATCCGCTCATTCATTTTTTCAACAATAGCAAGTAGTTCATGTAAATCGCCTTCCATTGTCGTCTCCAACGGATTTACTTGATATTTAACACCAGAGTTTATTATTACGGAAATTGCCTCGTCAATATATGGAATAGGGTCTCCCCCATTTTTCGTACGTGGTATGATTTGAATACTAACTAACGCATTAGCCATTCTGTTCACTCCTATTCAGGTAAAAATTCATTCGTAAATGCTTTTTCTGCCTCTAATTCTTTTTCCATTAAACCATTTTCAAACATCCAATCAGCATAATTTTTCCAAACCTCTAACTTTTGTTCACCCCAACGTGGAGCATCATCTTGATACTTTGCTGATAGCCATTCTTGGCTTTTTCGTACTAATTCTGCGTCTAATTCCGGAACTGCATCAATTAAAAGGTTAGCTGCTTCTTCTGGATTTTTAATGGCAAATTCATATCCTTTGGCTACTGCGGCAATAAACTTTCGAACAGTTTCTGGATTATCCGAAATTAGCTCTTCATTTGTAATAATGACCGGTGTATAGTAATCAAGTTTCTCGCTATAATCTGCTAACCATACCATATTGATCGGAATTTCTCTCATCTCCGCTTCTATACCAGTCCAACCATAATAAATCCAAAAGAAATCGATATTTTGTTGGAGCGCTGTAAAAAAATCTGTATTTCCGACATTGAGAATTTCTACTTTATCAATACTTGCTTTTTCTTGTTTCATTAATGACTCAATAACGGCTGCTTCTATTGGTGAGCCCCAACCACCATAAGTTTTTCCTTCAAAATCTTTTGGAGATGTAATATTTTGTTCTTTTAACGACGCAAATCCAGATGTATTATGTTGGATTATAGCTGCAATTGAAACTAATGGGATATCTTGAGTTCTAGCAAGGGTAACTCCTTCTTGGTAACTGATACCAAAATCGGCTTGAGCTGAAGCAACTAAATTTTCTGCCGTTGCTTCTCCAGGCATAATAATTTCAACATCAAGTCCCTCTTCTTCAAAAAAACCTTTATCCTGTGCGACATACAAACCAGTATGATTCGTATTTGGTGTCCAGTCTAACACGAGTTTGACTTTTTCTAACCCCTCATTTGATTCATTGTTATTTGGTGATCCCTCTTGTTCATTATTGCCACAACCAGCAAGTAAACCAAGACAGATCAACAATGAAAAAATTTTCTTCATTTGATTTCCCTCTCTTTTTTCTTGATTATTTTTAAGTTTTGCATAAAATACCATAACTAAACTAAGTTTGAGAGAAACCAATTAAAACGTTTGAGATACTGGTTAACGATGGCCAAAAGTATATAAGGAAAGAAGAAATTACCTTATGAATGAAAAAAACCTAGGAACAACCTAGGGCTTACACATAGCATATGTAAATTTATTTACATAAGTATGTTCCCTACGCTGGTATTAGCCAGATCAGGTTCAAGGGTCTACATCTAACGGATGTACTCTCAACCAGCATCACTGGTTCCCCTACAAACTTATTAATAGTTACGACATTTTTCTACATATTACTCTGCCATAAATTTCACATAAAGGCAATTATTTTTATATGCACTTATTGTAAGAACTGTATCAATAAATTTGATTATGTATACTTGTCGATAAAATTGGGTTAGGATTATTTGTTCAAGGTATCCAACAAATTATCTTTTAGAGGGATATCTAAGATCGTGTTCATCTTCACCTAGTGTCGAGTTCGAAGACATTTCCATCGCTTTCCCTCGTCTTATTGTCATAATATCTCGAATACAATTCAACAATTTTGAATTGTTGCCTCATTCCTTACTTAGCTCATTTAACAAATCATCGATCTAAGCATAAAGTTTATATTTATTTTTTTGTTAATGATTTTTTTCATAATGAAAAGATATCCTCTAATCTATCTCCCTTCAATTATTTTAGTCATGCTCGACTGGAATTTACTTTTTTATCGCTTTAATTACAATGGTTTCAATAAACCTCCATGGAATTAAAGCTTTCCCTAATGTAACAAATCGAGTTATTCCACCGATCGGATAGCGCAATTTAGGACGTTTTGAATGAACAATTTTTAAAATAAGTTGAACGACTTGAATCGGATCTTGTGCATTTATTGCTGATTGTTCAGCCTGTTCTAGTAATTTCTTTTGAAATAAGGAACGGTCATCTTTTTTAGTAATTCGACTCAAGCCTTTCTTCCATATATTTGTTTGATAAGATGCAGGCTCAACGATTGTAACCCAAATGTTCTCATCTAACAGTTCCAGTCGTAAACTTTCACTCCAGCCTTCGAGGGCAAATTTTGATGATGTATACGGAGAAAGACCAGGAAAGCCGAACAAACCACTAACACTGCTAATATTAATTATCTTTCCCCCACCATTATTTTGTATCAAAGGAAGAAAGGTGCGTGTTACACGAATATGTCCAAAAACATTCGTCTGAAACTGTTCAATCCACATATCATCCGTTACTTCTTCAAAAAATCCCCCTTGGGCATAACCTGCATTGTTTATTAAAAGATCAATCTTATTGAATTTATATCTCACTTGTTCATATGCTTTTTCCACTTCATTCGATTTTGTAATATCCATCTGAACACATTCGATTTGATTTTCAACTTTTGCTTCTTTTGCTTTGTTTAGCAAATCATTTCGATTTTTTAAATCCCGCATTGTAGCAAATACAAAGTAACCTGCTTTTGCTAATTCAATCGATGTTAATAAACCAAACCCACTATTCGTTCCGGTAATAACTGCAATTTTCAATGTTACCTCTCCCTACCAATTTCCATTACACTCTTAATCTTATCAGGAATCATAACCGATTCTAACTTAAAATCAACGGGTTCAAAACTAGAATCAATACATTCTCTCCAATATTTCAAATGGATTTGATCCACCCAATGCTCTGATTCTTCTACATTTTGTCCTCCTTCGCCTTGAACAGAAAACCAATATAAATATTCTTCATCTCTTCCTTTTTCTCGAAAAATAGCTTCTACAAACATCTTCTCATCTTCTAATGTAAGGAGCACCTTTTCCATATGATCGTTCAAGAATTTCATCCATTCGTCAACTCGATGACTTTTCCCCTGTTTCACTCGAAATTTTGTTAGTTCAACTTGCAACTCTGTTCCCCCTTTATAATATTTGTCTTTAATTCAATATTTGAACCTCACTATTGCATCTAGTCCACAAAAATTAATGTATAGTTTATCAATTTCGCATATTTTAGATAAAAAATCAGCAGAACTCCATTTAAGACAATGTAAAGCCCTGCTGTTCTTCAAAAGAAGCATGATTAAATATTTTTAAAGAATAAGCGTAAAACGTCCGCTCCTCCGATAAATGTACCTAAAGAGCTACCGAGATTTGATAATACTATAATTAACAATATCCTTGTTACTTTATTTTGCCAAAATCCCTTAACAGAGGTGATATCGTTTGATAACGTTTCAAAGTCTTTAACATTTGGTTTTCTCACTATTGCTTGCACAAAACCTGCAAAGAAACCTGCTGCAAGTAACGGATTTAAAGCGGTGATTGGTGCAGCTACAAATGCGGTAAGGATGGCTAAAGGATGAGCTAAAGCGATCGTAGCTCCGAGAGCCGCTAATGAACCATGCCACAAAATCCAACTCCACGTCTGTTGCAAACCTGCATCTGGATTCATAAAAAACGTATAGGCAATGATCGCAACAATGAACAGAGGAATTGACCAACCAATGATTTTCGGCCATTTTGATTTAGGTGGAACTTTTGTTAATTCATTTAAATTTTGGCGTTTATGAATTTCTTTCGTTATTCCAGGAACATGGGCTGCTCCAAGTACAGCAACAATTTTCTTTCCGGGTGCCCGTCGAATTTTTTCCGCTAAATATTGATCCCTTTCATCAATTAAAGGTTGTTTTAATTCCGGAAAATGTTCTGTAAATTCATTTAATACCGAAGAAATCGTATCCTTCGATTTCATTTGTTCTAACTCTTCCTCAGTAATGGTTTCCTTACTAAAAATACTGTAGATGATCTCACTAAGTAGCGTCATTTTTCCTTTAAAACCAATATTCGCCCAAACTCTAGCAAAGGTGGTTTGGATATTGCGATCCGCAAGAACTAGTTTTGCATCGATGTCCTTTGCAGACTCGATTGCTTGAATCATTTCTTGACCGGGTTTAATTCCAAATTGGTCAGCCATCCGTTTCTGAAATGAAGAAAGGGCCAAGTTGATTAACATTAATGTTGTCTTTTTTTCTTTAATTATTTTAAAAATGTCCATATCTTGCCATTTTTGTCCTTCAGTAATCGATTCATAACGTCCTTGATCCAACTCTATGCAAACTGAATCAGGTTGTTCTGTTTCAATTACTTCTTTTACTAACTCAGCACTATTTTTCGAAACATGGGCAGTACCAATTAATATGTATTCTTTCGTTCCAATTTGGATTCGTGTAATATTTTCTTCGTTCATTATTACCCATCCTTTTAACATACTAAGCAATAGAAAATCGTTATGTTTTTATAATATCGAAGTTTTCCGGACAAGTGAAATATAATTTGACCATTTTTTTAAAATTATATTTACGAAAATTGTGAATCATCCAACAAAATGGACAATTCTATCTAAAAGACGTTATCATTATTTAAAAATATTATTTCTATCGAGGCGATAGATGATGAAGTATATTCAAATAGGAAGTAAACAGTTTTTCAAGGCAAGTATCGCATTATTTTTTGGTGGTTTCGTAACCTTTTCAATATTATATACGACACAGCCATTATTACCTATTTTTTCTAATGAATTTTCAGTTTCTCCTTCTATTACTAGTTTATCTGTTTCACTATCAACGGGATTTCTTTCCATCATGATGCTTTTTGCTGCTAGTTTATCAGATCGATTTGGTAAAAAACAAATTATGAACATTTCGATGTTCTTTACTTCTGCAATATCGATTATCATTGCCTTTGTACCCAATTTTGAAAGTTTACTCATCTTTCGAGCAATTCTCGGGATAACAGCTGCCGGAATACCTTCCCTTGCAATGGCTTATGTTGCAGAAGAATTTCATCCAAATACAATTGGGACTGCAATGGGAATATACATAAGCGGAACAACGATTGGTGGACTTGCCGGACGAATATCAGCAGGCATTTTAACTGATTTATTTACTTGGCGTATCGCCTTATTCATAATTGGGATGATAGCACTTATTCTGTCCGTTGGTTTTTCACTATTAATGCCAAAGCCGAAACGTGTTGTAAAGACATCAATAAATTTTAAAACCGCTTTTCAAACATATCAAGTGCACCTTTCAAATAAGCCGTTAATGGCTCTCATCATATTAGGCTTTTTATTTATGGGTGGATTTGTTACCTTATTTAATTATATTGGATTTTTATTCGTTTCCCCTCCATATTCATACCGTCAATCCGTTATAGGATTAATATTTCTAGTCTATTTGTTTGGTAGTTTTAGTTCCGTTTATATGGGGAAAAAAGCAAGTATATATGGATATGCAAAGGTCCTTACAGTAAATGTATTGATCACAATGACAGGTGCAATACTCACTCTTTTTTCTTCAATATGGTTGATAATTATCGGGCTTTCCATTTTCACCTTTGGCTTTTTTGCATGCCATTCCGTTACTAGCAGCTGGATAGGTGAATTTTCCAAAGTTTACAAAGCTCAAAGTTCATCATTATATTTGCTGTTTTATTATTTAGGCTCAAGTATTGCCGGTACACTCGGAGGGATTTTATGGAGTAATTTTGGATGGATTGGTGTTACATTATTTGTGCAAGTATTATTTATTATAAGTTTGCCATTTATCCTTTATAGTCAGCGCTCTTTTATGCAAAAAGCTAGAACAAACTCTGGCTTTAAGTCATGATCATCTCTGAAACAGAGATGGTCAATTTTTTATTTGCCCAATCTTCATGAACATCTAATGAATATACTATAATAGTTCATTTGTTTAGGAATTGCCTATTTTCTTCAGGAAGGAGGGGGTACAATGTTTCCTTATCATCGTCCACCAAGAAACCCATTTTTTCCACAACATCAAAAATTTCGCCATCCTTATGCACATCTTTTCTTTGATTATTTTAGAAAAGACGATGGAAAAATTGATTTCGACAAAATCTCTTATTCCCTTCAACAAATCAATAAAATAATGAAGCAAGCTGATCCTTTAGTAAAACAAGTTACTTCCTTTGTGAAGAAAACTAGCAAATTATAAACAGCCCAAATTCAATGGGATTAGGACAAATGACCAAACAAATGAGAAATACCCACATATAATACAACAAATAAACATGGAGGTGTTTATTGATGAGTGACGGACGCGGACATCATGGACCACATGGTGGTTATGGTGCAGGCTTTGCACTAATTGTAGTGCTGTTCATCCTATTAATCATCGTAGGTTCTGCTTATATTTGGTAAACCAACTTTGAAAAACTAATCACGAGGAGGTATTTTTTATGGGATTCTACAAATGCCATGGATATGGCTATGGTTATGGAGGATATGGTTACGGTGGCGGATATGGCGCCGGTAGATGGTTTGCTTTAATTGTCGTATTATTTATCCTTCTTATTATTGTTGGTGCTGCTTGGTTATAATATCGAAAGCATGAAAATATGAAAGTTCGAAAAAGGCTGTTTGCGATTGTAAGCAGCCTTTTATTTTGGAAAATATATTTTTCATAGATAAAGGTTTGATATAATACAAGTAAAATTCGTTATGAATATTGCAAGGTACTTTGTTTGTTTTTTCTAAAAATTGATAAAAATAAAACGGAAAGGAGTGACACCAATGAAAAAATTACTAATCACATTAGCCATTCTTATTTTAGTTGCTTATGCAACGAATAATGCGACTAAAAACGATTCATTATTTGATCAAATTAAATCAGGTGTCGTATCTATCGCTAATTTTATTAATATAGATGAATTGCAATACTATATTTCGAATATGATCGAAACAGTGGAAGAAGAAAGCCATTCTTTTTTTAATGGCTCTAAAAATGAAAATGGATCGCCTTTAATCAAACATCCAGAAGAACAAAACTTTTCCATCGCAAATATAGAAATCGGCCACACGAAAAAAGAAGTTGAAGCAAGGTTTGGTAAAGCAGATCGAATCACTTATAATGAGTATCATACATATTGGCATACTTATCATGACAACTATCAAAATTTTTTTATGGTTGCCTATGACAAAAATCATAAAGTAGTTGGTTTATTTACAAATCAAAACTTAATTTCCTCAAATTATGATGTAAAACTTGGTACAAGTAAAAAGCAAGTACAAAAGACTATGGGTAGTTCTTTAGACCGTATTCATAAAGATTTCGTTGTTTATAGATTACCGACTAATAGAGATTATGATATATATGAAAAAGATTCATGCTATATTACCATATTTTATGATAAACACGAGAATAACACGGTAACGGCTATTCAGATTATAGATAAATCGTTAGAAGACAAAAAACAAGATATTTATACGATACCGAGTCAAGAACTGATTGAAGGTTTTGAATTTCAAATGTTTGATTTAACAAATGCAGAACGGGTTAAATATGGACTATCTATTTTAACATGGGATGAACATGTAAGACGTACCGCCCGTGAACATAGTAAAGATATGGCAACAAATAATTATTTTAGTCATACGAATTTAAAAGGAGAATCTCCCTTTGATCGTATGCGAGAAAACGAGATTCATTTTCAACTTGCAGGTGAAAATCTAGCCTATGGGCAATTTAGTAGTATATATGCTCACGAAGGTTTATTAAATTCACTTGGTCATCGTAAAAATATTTTGCAAGAAGACTTTGAGTATTTAGGTGTTGGTGTCGCTTTTAATCAAGAAAATCACCCCTACTTTACGCAAAATTTTTTTGCCAAATAATCAAATGTAAATTGAAAATGAACATATCATTGATCTCGATTGCCATACAAAAAGGGACACCCTACATAGTGGATGCCCCTTAATTTATTTCGTTTTAAATAAAACACCTAGAGTATTTGGTCCGCAATGGCAAGAAATTGTACATGATGCTCGAGTAATAAATACTTCTTCAAAAGGTTGACTCTCTATCACCAATTGTTTTACTTGATTTAATAAGTCTACAGAACAACCGGAATGAGTAATAAAGACCCGATCCGTAATAATATCATCTCGATCCTTCAAACGATCTACAACATATTTTTGAATTGACTTTTCAATTTTGCCACGATATTTTTTTCCAACTTCCATCTTACCATCAATCACTTCAATACATGGTTTAATATTCAATAAACTTGCACCAAAGGCTTGTATTGAAGAGCATCGTCCCCCCATTTTTAAATAATCTAACGTATCAATAACAAAACTTGCATCTATTTTTGGAATCACTCTCTTTAAGTTCTCACAAATTTGCTCGGCATCAAGTCCTTGTGCTGCAAGCTCAGCTGCTTCTATAACTAGATGTCCAGAACCGGTCGATAAATTTTCTGAATTAATCACGTAAACATTTTTAAATTCTTGTGAAGCAATGTACGCATTTTGAAATGAACTGGAAAATTGTTGACCTATATTGATATGAATAATAGCGTCATATTCCTGATATTTTGCAAATAAATCAATGTAATTTTGCACCGATACCGCGGCAGTTTTCGGTAGCTTTCCTGTTCTTTGGGCATATGCATAAATATCATCTGGTTGAATATCAACACTATCCCGATATGTATTTTCATCGATAATGATATAAAGCGGTATTGTATCGATATTATATTTTTGAAGTAATTCATGGGATAAATCAGCAGTACTATCACAAGTTATTTTAACTTTTGACATATGTATCTTCTCCTTAAATCAATCATCGATTAAATCTAATAATATCTTAAATTAACTTTACTAAATTGTCACTTTCATTTTAGTAGCATTTTTAATTGTTTATAAATCGTAACGATTTCACTAATCGGCATTCGGACAAGACCACTTGTCGAAGGTGCTACAAAATCAATTATACCATCTATCACTGATTTGTCTTGCTTTCCCCAATTACAATTTTTTATACCACTATATTGTTGATAAACTCCTTTTCCAACATAACATACAATTTTTGGTTTATAATAGTTGATTTTTTTCTTTAATTTCTTACTTCCATTCAAAAACTCTTCTTTCGTAATATCATTCGCACCTTTTGTCGGGCGATCTACAATATTCGTTAATCCGTAACCTAACTTTAACAATTTCTCATCATCTTCAGGTGTAAATTTTCTAGGTGTCAGTCCGGCTTCAAATAAAACTTTCCAAAAACGATTCGTCGGGTTTGCATAATGATGACCTTTTTCACTTGACATAATACTAGGATTAAATCCAACAAACACAATGTGTAAGTTTTTCTCTAAATATTCCGGGATTTCTTCCATACTCCCAAACCTCCTACCAATAAATTAAATTTAAAAAGGACTGCCAAATGACAGCCCGAAATATTATGGTATTACGTCTTTACCCGAATCTACAATATGAAATAATAAGTGTGCTAAATGATGAACAGGACCATAGCTATCTTCTTCATCATTATCATCTATATATGTCTGACTCATAAATAAAGCAATTAAATCATAAAAATCCTTTAATTCCAATGAATAATAATCACTTGGTTCTTCGCGATCTTCTTCATAGCGTATGATATGGTACGATTCATTTCCCTCTCCATCTTCAGCATCAAGAAAAACAAATAATCCCATATTTGTATCAAGCTCACATAGTTGTCTTACTCCACCTGATGAAAGTGTATCAAAATCTTGTTCACTCAATTTATTAACGGTCATTGGGTCCGCTTGATCATGTTCGTGAAATTGTACAGTAAAAGTTTTCATCTTTGTTCCTCCATATCTTATGTGTTACTGCATACAGCTTGCCCTACTTTGCTAAAAATATAAGTATAACAACTGTTTAACAAAAAATTATTTTATTTCTAAAGTAACTGGACAATGATCACTTCCTAAAATATGATGATGAATATTTGCATCAACCAATCTATCCTTAAATCTTTCGGAAACGATAAAATAATCAATACGCCAACCGATATTACGTTCGCGAACTTTATTCATATAACTCCACCATGTATAACGATCTTTTTCGTTCGGATAAAAATAGCGAAAAGTATCAATAAAACCTGCATTTAACAATTCAGTCATTTTTTCACGTTCTTCATTTGTAAATCCAGAATTTCCTACATTTGTTTTGTAATTTTTTAAATCGATTTTTTGATGGGCCACGTTTAAATCGCCACAATAAATGACCGGTTTTTTGGCATCAAGTTCAAGCATATATTTCCTTATTTTATCTTCCCATTGAAGTCGATAGGATAAACGAGATAAGTCTCGTTTTGCATTCGGTGTATAACAATTAATTAAATAAAAGTCCTCGAATTCTAA
The DNA here is from genome assembly GCF_025660415.1 of Pallidibacillus thermolactis. Lineage (NCBI taxonomy): Bacteria > Bacillati > Bacillota > Bacilli > Caryophanales > Bacillaceae > Pallidibacillus > Pallidibacillus thermolactis. The sequence goes on along the minus strand of NZ_JAOUSE010000038.1, from coordinate 6,212 downwards.
TGTAATTAGTCTGCCTTCTTTTTCGATTTCCTCTTGTGAAAAACCATATGAAAACGAAAGCGGTGCATTTTTAGTAAATATAGCTGTACCAGAATAACCTTTCCTCTCAGCATAATTCCAATACTGTTTGTAACCTGGTAAGTCTAATTCGATTTGACCCTCTTGAAGTTTTGTTTCTTGTACACAAAATATATCAGCATCAACTTCGTGAAAATAATTGAGAAACCCTTTTCTTACACAAGTACGAAGCCCATTGACATTCCAACTAATTAACTTCATTTTATAATACCCCATTTTTCTTCATAATCTAGTTCATTTTAACATAGAATGGAGTTTCATCGTAAAAAAGTGAACTTTACAGAAAATTTTGGTTTTGTATTCCATTTCATTGATTCTCATGTTAGTCTTGCTCGGAAAACTTAGTTTATGATCTAAGTCAATTCCTTGATTTTTTTCGGACACTTTTGTATTCCTAAATAGTCTTTCCTTTTCCTGTAGAATCGCCATTTTCCTAAAATGCTCTTAATTTTTCTCGAAATCTGTCGATAAAAGGAAAGAGTTACAAAAAAATTATAGTAGTTAGGTGATAGAATTGGATAAAACTTCTGTATTTGGATTAATTATTGGAATTTTCGTTCTTGGTGTTGGAATCGTACTAAAAGGCGTTCCTATCAGTGCACTTGCGAATAGTGCAGCTATACTCATTATTATTTTGGGTACAGCAGCTGCAGTCATTATTGCTTTTCCTAGCTATGAAATTAAAAGAGTGCCAAAATTACTCAAAATTTTATTTACAGAACAAAAGAAGATGAATAAAGTCGAATTAATTAACATGTTTTCTGATTGGGCACAAACTGCAAGGAGAGAGGGAATTCTTGTATTAGAAAAGAAAATTGCAGAATTGGAAGACCCTTTTTTAAAAAATGGCATGTATCTAGCAATTGATGGTAAAACACCAGATTATATACGCGAAGTTTTGTTGGCGGAAATTGAGGCGATGGAAGAACGGCATGAAACTGGTGCTAAAATATTTTCTCAAGCAGGTACTTATGCGCCAACACTTGGTGTTTTGGGAGCCGTTGTCGGACTTATAGCTGCTCTTGGGGAAATGAATGATACAGAAACATTAGGACAAGCAATCAGTGCAGCCTTTATTGCTACACTACTTGGCATTTTTACAGGTTACGTCCTTTGGCATCCTTTCGCGAATAAATTGAGAAGGAAATCAAAACAAGAAATACAACTAAAAATGATGATGATTGAAGGCATTCTTTCTATTATTGAAGGTGAAGCTCCTAAAGAAATTGAACAAAAACTATTATCATTCCTTCCAGCCAAGGAACGACGAGCTTTCATAGAAGAAAGTAGGGATCATAACAATGCGTATACGAAAACGACATGAAGAAAAAGAACAAAAGGATTCTTGGCTTTTACCATATTCTGATTTAATGACATTGTTATTAGCTCTGTTTATTGTACTTTTTGCCAGTAGTTCTGTTGATGCTCAAAAATTTCAAGCGATTTCTAAAGTTTTTGGAGATATTTTTTCAAGTGGAACTCATGTGCTAGAGTACCCTAGTCCGATACCAGAAGCAGAAAATAAAGTGAACTCAAATGAAGATAAAGTGAATGACAAACATTCATTTAGTCATAATGAATATAATCAATTCAAACAGATTAAAGAGCGAATCGACAGTTATATATTCAGTAAAAACTTAGAAGGAAAACTACAAACATCTTTATCAGATGAAGGGTTGCTGTTAACAATTAATGATACGATTCTATTTGATTCTGGAAGTGCTGAAATTCGTGAACATGATAAACAAATTGCAAGAGAAATAAGTCATTTGCTCGTTATCAATCCACCACATAATGTGGTGATAACAGGACATACGGATAATGTGCCCATCCACAACTCGAATTTTGAATCAAACTGGGAACTGAGTGTTACAAGAGCTGTCAATTTCATGGAACTGTTATTGGAAAATGAAAAGTTAGATCCAAGGTGGTTTAGTGCAAAGGGTTTTGGTCCATATCAACCAATTGCATCCAATGAATCCGCATCTGGAAGACAACAAAATCGTCGTGTTGAAGTGTTAATCTTACCGAACAATAAACTCTCACAGCAAGATGAAGAAACGATTGGAAATAAAATAGATAACGAAAAAAGTAATAACATTGATTGAGGGGCTGTCGAGTTGGACTGCCCCCTGTCGAGTTAACAGCTTATTTACTACCAATCATTCTATTTTCGACCAAAGTCAGCTTTATTTTCCCCCCACCATTCAGTTTCCCATTTCAAAATTTTGTTAGTATAGGTATTCTTTTTCAACCATTGTTCCCCACGTTTAATTAAATCCCATACCTTTTCTGTATCTTTTGTAATAGCAAGAGATGTATTTGCTTTTTTCATTTTTACCCATTTTATAGCCGTTTGCGAATCTGAATAAATCGGGATCGATAAATTACGTTCTTTTAAATAACTGAGACCATGTATGATCGCTAAAAATTCTCCAATATTATTAGTTCCTATAATCGGTCCATAATGAAATAATTTTTGACCGGTTTTTGTATATACTCCTTGATACTCCATTAATCCAGGATTTCCACTACAAGCAGCATCAACTGATATGCTTTCAGCTATGAATTCATGCTTTTTATTATTGTGAATGTTGTTTCGAATTCCACTTTTTGACTGATAAAAGTGTTTCCAACCTAATTGATAAGCCGCTTCTGCTTCTGCCTTTGATAAAAACGCTTTATATTTTGCACCTTTTATACCTTCAGTATTTAATTTGCACTCATTCCAAGAAGTATAGATGCCCTTTTTTCTACCTTCCCATACGACATAATACTTTTGTTTTGCCATAACTCCTCCAAAAATTATTTTTAATCAAGAAATAGAAAATCTTCCTTATATATCCCAAATATGAATTAAGAGAGGTGTAAGACCTCTCTTGTTGTTTCATTAGTGATGATGTGAATGCCCTTTTGATGGGTTTGTAATGACGAATCCTTCTTCTGGCACATAAAAGTATTGAATCCAAACACCGTCTAACCATTCATTGCCGGACTCTAATAGTACATCAATGTCTTTATCTGTTTTTACAATTTCATCTGTCTCTTTTGGTGTATCAAAAGAGATTCCGTAATGGGCATGATTCCCATGTAGATGAGATACATAAACCCGTAGCATTTTCCCTTGATTATTTTCATTTTCAAGTTCTTTTTTAATTACTTTTGCAGCATTTTTATTTATTTTTACTTTCATTTATGAACACTCCTTAATTTTGGAAGAAACATTATCCCTTCCTTATAATGTACATGTGATCATTTAAGCATAATTACTAAAAATATACAACTCAGATCATTCAATTTTTATCAAATACAATCGATAGAAAATGATTTAATATTTTTGCTGTTAATCCCCATATACAATAATTTTCATACATATAGAAATACTCCTTGATTGCTCTTGTTCGAAACGGATAATTTTTACCACCTGGAATAAGATGAAACGGAAATTGTTCATTTTGAGCAATCTGAAACTTTAACGGATAAATTTCTGGTTCCATTTGACGAAAATATTCGAGTGGAACAGTAAAGATTTCCTTTACTTCTGCAGGATTAGGCGATATTTTATCAGTATGAATTAAACCAACAAATGGAAAAATCATTCTTCTTTCCATTGACTGAATCAAATAATCTAATGGATAGACTTGTGTAATATGTTTTTGATTTATTCGAAGCTCCTCCGCTGTTTCCCGTATGGCTGTTTCTTTCACTGTTTGATCATTTTTTTCAAAGCGACCACCAGGAAAACAGATTTCACCAGGTTGACTTCGTAATTCCTCAGATCGTACTTCAAATAATATATGAATTTCATTATTCTTAATAAGGAGTGGAACTAAGATTCCATATGTTTGAAAATGTTCTTTACCCAACACTTTAGCACGGCGGTTTTCCATTTTAGAAAATATATGTGTTAAATCCATTTTTACTTCCTTTCGAAATGTTTTAATATTTTAATATAATCATATCACGAGAATATATTCCATTATGGAAAATATTTCGTTTAAATCTGATATTTTTCTACATAAATACAACTGATTTAATTTTAATGTGAATACGTAATTTTCTTTATTACTAATTTGGCATAGGTACGATTTTTATTCAATAAAATAGCTAAACGATGGCAGTCATGAAATCACAACTCTCCTTCTATCCTCAAAAATGAGACATTTATAATAAAACATTCACTCCGATTATTTAAAGACAAAAAGGCACCATACGTCCCTTAACGGGCATATGATGCCAATTACTGAAAAAGACGTAGAAAATATGTCACTCCCTCGTCTTCACAGCCACACGAACTCACATCTTTATGCATTCTATTTAATTAAAGAAGGCAGGTAATGACCAGATAATTTGAAATTTTAATGCCGGACAACGATTGTTAAGTTATTTATTTTCATAACCTCACTTGATTATTGTTGAAATGTCTTGATACTACTACTTCATTTTAAAATATGTCAATAACGTTTTAAATTTTTCTAATTTTGCTTGTCGAAATCAACAATATATCTACCTTTCAATTCTCCAGCTAATATCTTCTTTAATACACCTGGTATTTGTTCAAATGAAACTTCAGTCGTAATCGTATTCATCAATTGATTTGGCTTCATCTCCTTCGCTAGTCTATTCCATATTTGTGTTCTAATTTCCATTGGACAATATACAGAATCAATCCCCAACAAATTTATACCTCTTAAGATGAATGGAAAAACAGTAGAAGTAAACGTATTACCTGCCGTTAGTCCGCTTACTGCAACTGAACCACCATATTGAATAGATGCCAAAATAACTGATAAATACTCACCAGCCACAGGGTCAACTGCTGCTTGCCATTTTTGTTTTAACAGTGCTTTATGATTAGGATTCATCAGTTCATCCGGTGATATTATCTCGTCTGCACCAATTTGTTTCAAAAATTCATGTTCACTCTGCTTTCTCGAACTTGCCGTAACGGTATATCCAAGTTTCTTCAGCATTGCAACAGCATTCGAACCTACACCCCCTGTGGCTCCAGTGACCAACACAGGACCACTTGCTTTATTTACACCATTTTCTTCTAAACGATGAATAGACAATGCCGCTGTAAATCCTGCGGTACCAATCGCCATTGCTTCTTTTAACGAAAGACCTTGTGGTAGCGGCACGATCCATTCGGCTGGAACACGAGCAACTTCACTATAACCTCCAAAATGGTTGACTCCGATTTCGTAACCTGTAACGAGTACTTCGTCGCCTTCTTTAAAGTTTGGATTTTCTGATTCTATGACTGTGCCTGCAAGATCAATACCAGGAACCATCGGATAATTTCGCACAACGCCACCGTTCGGTATGGTTGCTAAACCATCTTTATAATTAATGCTGGAATAATGAACTTTTATCGTTACATCTCCTTTAGGTAAATCTTCCAGTGTTAATGTTTGAAAGTTTAATTCTGTTCCGGACTCTGTTTTATTAACGAGCAAGGCTTTGAAATGTTCCATATGTACACTTCCTTTTCTATTAATTTAGTTGTTAAGAAAAATGATCGGGCTCCAAATTAAATATTCGGCTTTCGATATCTTTTTCCTGCTTGTACTATATCAGTTGTATAAAATATACACGTCCTTATTATAAACATCCTTCATGTTTATAGCTATTATCGACGTTATGAACACACTTTTTCTGTCCTTTGCTTCCATTTTCTGCTTTCCTCCCCTTGATGAACACACTTTTTCTCTCAATCTCTTCCCATTTCCGTTTTCATCTTCGCTTTGAAAACACTTTTTCTTTTATTCTGTGAAACTTTTACTTTTATCACATTTATTGATGCTATGGTTTACGTTTTTACCTTATGAATACTATTTCCATTACGTAAAAAAACGTTCACTCGATTCCGGTTGCGTGGAATCGAAAAGGTTGAAACTGAATTTGGGATTGTAGCTTTAGCCCACAATCTCCTAAAATTTGTAGGTAATATCAAGCTGTTTTCAGGAAAATGTAAAAAGAGCGAATTGAGAAACAAAAGGATTTCTCAATCAGCTTGTAGACAAAGTCCCTAACTAGTGGCCAAATCTACAGGTTTTTTTTGTATAATAGGGATAGAATTCTTGGTTAACGGGGGAAATTTAGGATGTTATCGAAGCGTACAGACAATAATC